>NZ_CDWTNB010000292.1:0-2500 GCF_977947065.1 Frankia sp. CgJB1 | reverse complement strand
CCCATGGGCTTCGCGGGTGGGATGCCCGCCACCGGCATGCCGGGTGGGATGCCGCCGACCGGCGCATTCGGCGGACCCGAGATCCTGCCGTGGCAGGCCCGACCTACCCCGCCCGGGGCGATGAACAGCCTGGATCCCTACCGGGAGGTGCTGACCGCCGGTCGGTGGACCCAGCAGAACGGCAAGCTGGTCAAGGTCACCCTCGGTCCGGATGCGTTGGCGCTGCGCGGGTCGATGGTCGCCTACCAGGGCAGCGTCGAGTTCGACTACAAGAGCGGCGGGCTGCGCGGTCTCATCGAGGGCAAGCTGACCGGCCAGAGCCTCAAGCTGATGACCTGCAAGGGCTCGGGTGAGGTCTTCCTCGCCCAGGACGCCGCGGACCTGCATATCGTCGAGCTCGGCAGCTCCTCCCTCTGCATCAACGCGAAGAACCTGCTGGCAATGGACGCCACCGTGCGCACCGAGGTGCGTCGGATCGAGAGCCCCGGCATCCCCGGCGGGGGGTTCTTCCACTTCGAGGTCTCCGGGCCGGGTTCGGTGGTCGTCATGACCAAGGGGTCCCCGATGACTCTCACCGTGCAGGGCCCGACCTTCGCGGACATGAACGCCCTCGTCGCCTGGACCACCGGCATGCGGGTCAGTGTGTCGACTCAGGTCCGGATCTCCCGGCAGATCTACGCCGGCAGTAGCGGCGAGGCACCGGCCCTGCAGTTCATGGGGTTCGCGGGGCACTTCATCGTCGTCCAGCCGTACGAGGTCTGAGGCGTGTCGACCATCCGGGGAGCGTGCCCGGCGGGAGGACCGCCGGGGGAGAGGAGCGGGCCGTGCAGGGCAGCCTGATCCAGCATTACGGACCAACTCCGATCATGGAGCGGATGAGCAGGCACGGCTCGAAGATCGCCAAGGTGGTCATGAACCCGGGTCAGGATCTCTTTGCCCGGGTCGATGATTGCCTACGAGGGGCTGATCGATTTCAACCCGCAGCCGCCGCAGCTCGGCCGGATCGCCTCCTCCTGGGCGACGGCTGAGGGCGTTCCGCTCATGACGGCGACCGGCCAGGGGCTGCTGTACCTCGCGGACTATGGCAAGGAGGTCATCGTCGCGCAGCTTGCCGGCGAGGGACTCTCGGTCAACGGCAAGAACATCCTGGCCTTCGACGCCGGGCTGCAGTGGAGCATCGAGCGGGTCCGCGGCATCACTATGCTGTCCGGGATGGGGATGTTCAACGTGGTGCTGCGTGGGCACGGCTGGGTGGCGCTGACCGCCAAGGGCAGTCCGATCGTGCTCGACACCCGGGAAGCGTCGACCTACGTCGACACCGACGCCCTCGTCGCCTACACCGATGGGCTGCGCGTCGAGCCCCGGCGCACCGCCCGGCTTGGCGGGCTCATCGGGCGCGGATCCGGGGAGGCGTTCCAGCTCGGCTTTTCCGGCCAGGGGTTCGTCGTCGTGCAACCGAGCGAGGACGAGCGGCCGACCTTCTCGGTGCGGGGCTGAGGCCGCGATGGCACGGTGGGGGCGGGCGGCCGGGTACCGGCGCCGGACGGCGGAGCGCACCGCGGAGAGGACGGGGACGGCGACATGACGCAGGGCGGGATGTACGGCGGCCACCCGAGTGGTCCGCAGGGCAACTATCCCGGCGGTGGTCCGGGCTATCCGCCGGGCCAGGGGACACCCTCCGGTGGTCCCGGTGGGCCGGCCGGCGGCCTCCGCAGCAGTCTCCTGGACAATCCCGAGCGTCCCTCGGACGAGCCGTTCTCCCTACAGAACGGCAAGATGCTCAAGGCGACGCTTGGCGCCCGCGGGATGCGGGAGTTCTACGTCCGCAAAGGCGCGATGGTCGCCTACCAGGGTGCCGCGAACTTCGACGCGCACTGGGAGGGCTGGGGCTCCCGTTTCCGCAGCTTCTTCAGCGGCGGCGAGGGCCTGAACCTCATGCAGGTCTCCGGATCGGGTTCGGTCTTCCTCGCCAACCAGGCGCAGGACATCCACATCCTCGACCTGGTCGGTGACGGGCTCACCGTCGACGGCAAGAACGTGCTCGCCTTCAACGTCGACCCGACCTGGGACCTGGTGCGGGTGGACAGCCAGGTCGGCATCGCCGGTGTCGGGAGTTACCAGGTCGAGCTGCGCGGCAACGGCCGGGTCGCCGTCTGCACGTCCGGGGCGCCGCTGGTCATGCACGTAACGCATCAGAACTACTACTTCGCGGACGCCGACGCGGTCGTCGGCTGGTCGTCGAGCCTGCAGGTCTCGATGCAGGCGGCGGTGACGTCCTCGGCCGTGTGGCGACCCCGGGGGAACACCGGGGAGAGCTGGCAGATGCAGTTCACCGGCGAGGGCTTCGTCATCGTGCAGCCCTGCGAGCTACTTCCGCCGTACAACGCGATCGCGGGTGCCGGTCCCGCCGGATAGTTCGGCCTCGGTCAGGGCGGGTTCCAGGGCAACCAGCTCGGCGGTCACGGTGGTCACGGCCCAAGCGGCGGTGGCGGCCTAGGGG
>NZ_CDWTNB010000291.1:0-2546 GCF_977947065.1 Frankia sp. CgJB1 | reverse complement strand
ATACTGATCATGGTAGGAGCAGGGTTCTTTCTCATGCTGGCGGTGGCAATCGGTGGGCTGATCCTCCGTCCCGATGCCAAGCTCTTCCCCGAGCGCGGGGACGACTTCTTCCCCCACCTCGTGGAGAGGACCGTACGGGTCGCGTTCTATGGGGCGGCGATCGCGCTCGGCCTGCTTCTCTCCGACGGAATCGCCTTTGTGCACGGGGCCGCTCTGGGAGCCGCAGCCTTCGCCGCACAGGGTCTCGTCGGCTACCTTCTTACCCACCGCATGTCCCGACGTGACCGGGTTTATCTGGCCGCTTCCCAGCAGAACGGCATCACGAGCATCGTGCTGTCCCTGGCCTTGGAGCCGGCGATTCCCGGGGTCGCCGCCGTCGTCGCTCCGGCGGTCGTCACCATCAACCTGCTGCACTGGCTGATCAATCGCTGGATCGACACCAGGCCGACCGTCTTCGGAATCACCGGAGCGGACGACGCGGCCTTCGACGACCGCGGCCTGCCGCTGCGGGAGATGTCCCCGCGGGGCAGCGACCTGCTGGCTTTTGAGTAAGTGATGTGTGAGTGAACTTGAAGCAGTGGGCGGAGCGTGAGGGTGTCCACTACGTCACCGCTTACCGCTGGTTTCGGGAAGGGAAGCTGCCCGTACCGGCGCGCCGGGTCGGGCGACTGATCCTGGTCGAGCCGTCCGCCGTCGAACGCCCCACGGGAGCCGTCGCGGTGTACGCGCGGGTCTCCTCCGCCGGCCAGTACCCCGGCCTTGACCGGCAGGTTGCCCGTGTCACCGCATGGGCAACCGGACGTGAGCTCGAAGACCTGCTCCGGCTGTAGGGCCGCCATCCGGCAACAGGTGGCTGCGAGCAAGGGGCCTACTCATGCTTCATGACTCGCAACGGTCAGACGAAGACCGTCTCGGCTGGGCGCAGGAGCCGCGCCAGGGCCTCGGCCGAAAGCACCGCAGCATCGGCCGGATGGGCTGAAAGCGGAGCAATCTGGGTGCGGTAGCAGTCGATCGCTCGCTGCTTGGCCCGCTGCACGTCGACAGGAAGATGCACCCGTCGCGCCCTGGCCCAGGGAACTCGCGGGTCGTCCGGCACCGCCCAGTGCCAGGTCCAGACGGGGTACTCGAGCAGCCGGGTGCCCGTCCGCGCGGCGGCGATCTCCGCCGCCCGACCCGTCGCCTCATGATCTGGATGACGATCCCCGGCATACGTTGCGAGCAGCCACCCGTCGGCGGTGATCAACGGTTCCAGCTGGTCGGCCAACAGCTCCTCGTGCCCGGCGACCCGCCCGTCGCGCAGGCCGACCCGATGCACCGGCACCTGGGCCAGTCCGAGTTCGGCGAGAGCGGAATGCTGTTCCGCCACCCGTCGCCGCGCAAGCTCGGCCGGCGACAGCGTCGGAGATCCGGGATGGGATGCGTCGCCGTCGGTTACCGCAACAACGGTGAGCGACACGCTCAGCGTGGACAGGATGGTCATCAGGCCACCGATGCCCAGCACCTCATCGTCCGGGTGGGGAGCCACGATCACCGCATTCGTGGGCGGAACGGTCAGATCCAGCTCCGCCCACCCCGGATCCCATCCCTGCCAGACCGATTCGGGGGTCCCGCTGTCGTCGGCGAAGGGCCGACGCTCGTCCGCCACGCGTTCCTCCTGCATCGTTCTTCCATACGGCATACAGCGCGGCACCGCACGGACATCGGTGCAGTCATCGGCAACGCCACACGCACGGGGCGGCGTGGCGCGCCCACGACGCCGGCCGGCACCATCACAGCCCATCCTCCGGGCACAGCCCCACCCTCCCGGGTGTGCCCACGTCGCAAGCAGGGTGGGCGGGGCGGGACTGCGCTGGGCTTGAGCGACGGTACCCGTCGAAAACACCCGGGAGCCCGCGTTCCGGTCACTTCCCCGGCCGGAAGGTCGTCCGCGTCCTGATCCCGGTGAAGGGCCGCACGCCCCCCTCGCGACGGACGGTCTGGGACCGCCGACTCCGACCGGTCGTCGTCGCGGGCCCACGGCCGGACGATCGGTGGCCCCGGCCATCGGATTCGCCACCGGTCGCCACGACGGACCGGCCGCCGCGCCCCCGAGCCAGCCGGCTCCGCAGGATGCGTCGTGCCCCGCTGAAGCGGTGGCGACCGTCGACTACCGGGGCCGTCACTGGCCGACACGCTACGACTGCGCCACTTACGTGGGCTCCGCCCCGGCGGTCCTACCCGGCGCCCGATGTCGGCCGACCAGGGCGCCACGGTCAGATACTGACGAGACGACGCGGGGACGGGATGGTCTCGACGACCTCGTCCACGACGTCCTCGGCGATGACGCGGCGCAGTTCCGCCTCGGGGCTCAGCACCAGCCGGTGTGCCAGGACCGGCTTGGCCATCGCTTTGACGTCGTCGGGGGTCACGAAGGCCCGTCCCTGCGACGCGGCACGCACCTGGACGGCCCGAAGCAGCGCGATACTGCCCCGTGGGCTCGCCTCAATGCCGCTTCTACTAGTTGGATCTTGATGGTCGTCGGTGTGTTGGTTCCGGCTGTTCTGTCT
>NZ_CDWTNB010000290.1:0-2552 GCF_977947065.1 Frankia sp. CgJB1 | reverse complement strand
CTCGGCCCGCGTTGCCCGCAACACTCAGCTGCTGCTCCAGCAGGAGTCCGGCACCACCCGGGTGATCGACCCGTGGGGCGGCAGCTACTACGTCGAGCGGCTCACCCACGACCTGGCCCGCCGGGCCTGGGAGCACATCGACGAGGTCGAGGCCTCGGGCGGCATGGCGCAGGCCATCGACGCCGGGATCCCGAAGATGCGCATCGAGGAGGCCGCCGCCCGCACCCAGGCCCGCATCGACTCCGGCCGCCAGCCGCTGATCGGGGTGAACAAGTACCGCGTCGACGCGGACGAGGCCATCGAGGTGCTCAAGATCGACAACTCGGCGGTGCGCGCCGAGCAGATCGAGAAGCTGCGCCGGCTGCGCGCCGACCGTGACCCGGCCGCGGTGGAGGCGGCGCTGCACGCCCTGACCGCGGCGGCCGACGCGGCCCGCGATGGGCGCCGCGGTCCCGGGCTGGAGCAGAACCTGCTGGCGCTCGCCGTCGACGCGGCCCGGGCTCAGGCGACGGTCGGGGAGATCTCCGACGCGCTGGAGAAGGTCTACGGGCGTCACGCGGGCCAGATCCGTACCATTTCCGGGGTGTACCGGGACGAGGCGGGACCTGCCGGCAACATCGTCGCCGCCCGCGAGGCCGCCGCCGCCTTCGAACGTGCCGAGGGTCGCCGGCCCCGGATCCTGGTCGCGAAGATGGGCCAGGACGGTCACGACCGCGGCCAGAAGGTGATCGCCACCGCGTTCGCCGACCTCGGCTTCGACGTGGACGTCGGCCCGCTGTTCCAGACCCCGGCCGAGGTCGCCCGCCAGGCCGTCGAGGCCGACGTGCAGATCATCGGGGTGTCATCGCTGGCCGCCGGCCACCTCACCCTGGTGCCCGCGCTGCGCGAGGAGCTTGCCGCGCTCGACCGGCCCGACATCCTCATCGTGGTCGGCGGGGTCATCCCCCCCGGCGACTTCGACGAGCTGCGGGCCGCGGGCGCCGCCGCGATCTTCCCCCCCGGCACGGTCATCGCCGACGCCGCGCTGGACCTGCTCGCGGCCCTGTCGGCCCAGCTCGCTCATCCCGCTCATCCCGCTCACCCCACGGCCTGACCCGCCCGAGTGACGGCAGATCCGGCATGGTGACCCGACGACCGATCGATCCGGGCGAGTACGCCGACGGGGTGCTGGCCTCGTCGCGGACCTGGATCGCGCGGGCCATCACCCTCGTCGAGTCCACCAGGCCCGACCACCAGGAGCTCGCGCAGCGGCTGCTGGTGACGTTGCTGCCGCACGCGGGCAAGGCCCGTCGGATCGGCATCACCGGGGTGCCCGGGGTGGGCAAGTCGACGTTCATCGACGCGCTGGGCACCATGCTCACCGGGAAGGGGCACCAGGTGGCGGTGCTCGCCGTCGACCCCTCCTCGACGCGTACCGGCGGCAGCATCCTGGGGGACAAGACCCGGATGGCGGCGTTGTCCACCGATCCGGCGGCGTTCATCCGGCCCTCGCCCACCGCGGGGACGCTCGGTGGCGTCGCCAAGGCGACCCGCGAGGCGATGGTCGTCATGGAGGCGGCGGGCTACGACGTCGTCCTGGTCGAGACGGTCGGCGTCGGCCAGTCGGAGACGACCGTCGCCGACATGGTCGACACCTTCCTGTTCCTGACCCTGGCCCGGACGGGGGATCAGCTCCAGGGCATCAAGAAGGGGGTGCTGGAGCTCGCCGACGTCATCGCGGTGAACAAAGCCGACGGGCCGCACGAGCTCGACGCCCGCCGTGCCGCCCGGGAACTCGCCGGCGCGCTGCGGCTGCTGCAGGGCTCCGCCGGTCCCCGGGACTGGAACACCCCGGTGCTGACGTGCAGCGCGGTGGAGCGGACGGGGCTGGACACCATCTGGGCGCAGATCGTCAAGCATCAGGACACCCTCGACGCCTCCGGCGAACTCGCCGCCCGCCGGCGCCGCCAGCAGGTCGACTGGATGTGGGCGATGGTCCACGATCGGCTGCTCGCTGGCCTGCGGGCCGATCCGGGGGTCCGCGAGATCACTCCGGACCTTGAACGGCGGGTCCGCGACGGCACCCTCCCCCCGAGCCTGGCCGCCGACGCCATCCTCGCCGCGCATGACGGCTTGGCCGCCCACGAGGGCCGGGCCGCGGCACCCTCCGACGCTGCGGCACCCTCCGACCCCGGGCACTGAGCCAGACTGGAGTAGCCTGACCGGCCGACGACCCGCGATGGACCACATCCGCCGGGACGCCCACCGGGGTATGGTCACCCTGCGCGGGCCCGCCTGCGACAGGGCGACCTGGCTGAGGTGGGGAACGGTGCCCGGGAACGGCGTCTACCGATCGTGACGGCTGGAAACGGAGTACGCGGGTGGAGCCGGTGAGCGCGGTCGTCGTCGAGCACGAAGGCAACACGCCGCTGGATGTCGAGGAAGAGCAGGAGACCGGTTTCCAGGACATTGACCGGCCCTGGAAACCCGAGAGCATCCGGGTAAGTACGAAGAGCTTTTCCCTGCGTAACATGCTCGATGCCATCGACGAGGGCTCCCTCGACCTGGGGATC
>NZ_CDWTNB010000289.1:0-2628 GCF_977947065.1 Frankia sp. CgJB1 | reverse complement strand
GGCCAGGGCCGAGCGCCAGGCCCGCTCGGCGGCGGCGGTGTCCCGCTCGCGCAGCCAGAGCAGGTAGTCGCGGTACGAACCGCGCGACGCGGGCGGGGTCGACGCCGGCTCTTCCGCCCACTCAGTCCCCGGCTCGCCGCCCCCGGCGGTGTACAGCTCGAGCAGGCCCTCGACGACGAGCGCGCCCGACCAGCCGTCCCACAGCAGCACCTGGCGGTTGATCACCAGCCGGGACCGCCCCTCGGCCAGGTGGATCAGGATCAGCCGGAACAGTGGCGGCCGCGCCACGTCGAACGGGCGGGCCCGGTCGGCGGCGGCGATCCGCTCGGCCGCCGCCGACCGCTCGGGCTCGGCCAGTCCGGACAGATCGATCTCCTCGACCGGGGCGGGCAGGTCGCGCGCGATGACCTGCGCCGGGCGGGACAGGCCGTCGCTGAGGAAGCCGGCGCGCAGGGTCGGGTTGCGGGCCATGAAGGTCGCGCAGGCCCGGCGCAGCCGGCCGGCGTCGAGCCGATGGTCGAAGTCCAACGAGAACTGGGCGGTGTAGGCGTCGCTGGTCGCGTCGAGCGCCGAGTGGAAGTACAGGCCCTCCTGGAGCGACGAGAGCGGCCAGACGTCCTCGACCGGCGCCGGGAAGGTACGCGCGATCCGGTCCGCCTCGGCCGGCGGGAGCGCGATGAGCTCGACCGGCTGGCCGAGCGCGGCGGGGCCGGGACCGGGACCGAGACCGGGACCGCCGGCCGGCGCCAGCGAGGCCAGCTCCCCCAGCGCGTCGAGGAAGCCGTCGGCGATGCGCGCGGCCTCGTCCGCCGCCAGCACGGTGGTCAGGTAGGTGAGCGTCGCGCGCAGCACCGGCCCGGCGCCGGCCGGGGACGTCTGGGCGGTCTCGACGCTGACCACATCGATGGTCAGCGGATAACCGACGCCCAGGCCGGGGTCGGGCTCGGCGGCCAGCGCGTCGAACTCCTCGGCCGGCCCCCAGTCGGCCCGGCGGTCGGCGCCGAAGCGACCGAGGTAGTTGAACAGCACCTGGGGCTGTCCGGCCCGGGCCAGGGCCGGGCCGGCGAGCGGGTTGGCGTAGCGGAGCAGGCCGAAGCCGATGCCGCGCTCGGGCGTGGCCCGCAGGCGGGCCGTCACCTCGGTCAGCGTCGCGCCGGCGCCGGCCCGGGGCGGCGCGAGCCGGACCGGCGCGATGCTGGTGAACCAGCCGACGGTGCGGGCGAGGTCCAGTCCGGGGGCGATCTCCTCGCGGCCGTGGCGCTCGAGATCGACCAGGAGGTCGCCGTCGCCGTCCGCCGGGGCGGACCGGATCGCCATGCGCAAGCCGGCCAGCAGGACGTCGGTGACCTCGGCGCCGGTCGCCGCCGGGACGCCGGTGAGCAGGGCGGTCGTGGCCGCCGCCGGCAGCTCGACGACCAGTCGCCCGGTGTCGGCCACAGTGCCGACGGCCGCTGGGCCGAGCGGGGGCCCGGCGGCTTCGGCGACCGGTCCGGGCGGCTCGGGGAAGGGACGCGCGCCCGGGGCGAGCGTCTCCAGCCAGTAGGCCAGCTCGCCGAGGCGGGCCGGGGCGGTCGCGTGTTCGGCGACCACCTGGCTGAAGGCGCGCAGTGAGGTGCCGACCGGCTCGAGCGCCGGCCGCCGGCCAGCCCGGGCCGCCGCGTAGGCCGCCTCGAGGTCGGCCAGCAGGATCCGCCAGGACACGCCGTCCACGACGAGGTGGTGGGCCACCATCACCAGCCGGCCCGGTTCGGTGGGACCGGCGTCGAGCCAGACCGCGCGCAACGTCGTCCCGGTGTCGGGGTCGAGGCGCCCGGCGGCCGAACCGGAGGCAGCGGCGATCATCGCGCGCAGCGCGGCCGGGCCGAGCCCGGCGACATCGATCCGGGTCAGGAGCTCGGGGTCGGTCGGGCCGTCGCCGGCCGGGTCGATCTGGAGCAGCCACACGCTCGGCGCGGGCCGCAGCAGCCGGGCCCGCAGGGCGTCGTGGTGCGCGACCAGCGCGCCGAGCGCGGCCCGTAGGGTCGCCTCGTCGGCGCCGGCCGGCGTCCGGGCCACGAACGCCTGGTTGAACCGCCGGATCTCACCGCCCCAGTCGGCGAGCCGGGCGACGATCGGCGGGGGTGTAAGCACCCCGGTCGCCGCCGCGCCCGGCCCGGCGGCCCCGCTGACCAGCGCCGGCGGGCCGGCCGGGGCGGGCGAGGTCTCCGGGGCGGGCGAGGTCTCGCGGGTCTCGCGGGTCTCGACGGTCTCGGCCGTGGCGCGGCCGGCGACGAGCGCCGCCAGCGCGGCCGGCGTCCGTTGGACGAAGACCTCGCGCGGGATGAGCCCGACGCCTTCGCGGCGGGCCCGGTTGACCAGCTGGATCGCGATGATGCTGTCGCCGCCGAGGGCGAGGAAGTCGTCGTCGGCGCCGACCCGGTCGGCGCCGAGCACGGCGGCGAACACCGCGCACAGCGTCCGCTCCAGGTCGGTGGCGCCCGACCGTCCCGAAGTCGCGGTGGTCAGGCCGGGAGCCGGCAGGGCGGCTCGGTCGAGCTTCCCGTTGCCGGTCAGCGGCAGCGCGTCCAACGCGACGACCGCGGCCGGGACCATGAAGTCGGGCAGCGCGGCGGCGGCCCGGTGCCGCAG
>NZ_CDWTNB010000288.1:0-2679 GCF_977947065.1 Frankia sp. CgJB1 | reverse complement strand
CCGCCCGACGCCGCGGCACTGCTGCGCGCGAGCCTCGCCGTGCTACGCAGGTGAGGGCCGTTGTGACGCCGCCAGGCGGCGCGCGGCCGCGTCGGGCGCTGGTCAGCCGGGGCGAGGGTAGCCGGGGCGGCGGTCAGCCGGAGCGGGAGTACGCCGGGGGGCGGGGGTACGCGGAGGTGGGACATGAGTGACGACGGCCTGGTGTCCGCCGCGGCGAGTCCCGAGGAGCGCGCCTTCGAGGCCGGGTTGCGTCCGCGCACCCTGGCTGAGTTCGTCGGCCAGCGTAAGGTGCGCGAGCAGCTTACGATCATGCTCGAGGGGGCACGGGCGCGCGGTCGCCCGCCGGACCACGTCCTGCTGTCGGGCCCGCCCGGTCTGGGTAAGACCAGCCTTGCGATGATCATGGCGCAGGAGCTCGAGGCTCCGCTGCGGATGACCAGTGGGCCGGCGATCGAACGCGCCGGGGACCTCGTCGCGATCCTCACCGCACTCTCCCCGGGAGAGGTCCTGTTCCTCGACGAGATCCACCGGATCGCCCGGCCAGCCGAGGAACTGCTCTACGCCGCGATGGAGGACTTCCGGGTTGACGTCATCCTGGGCAAGGGCCCGGGCGCGACCGCGATCCCCCTCGACGTGTCGCCATTCACGCTGGTCGGGGCCACGACTCGGTCGGGCCTGCTGACCGGCCCGCTGCGGGACCGGTTCGGGTTCACCGCCCATCTGGACTTCTACGACGCCGACGAGCTCGCCCGGGTGCTGACTCGCTCGGCCGGCCTGCTGGGGGTCACCCTCACCGCCGAGGGAGCCGCCGAGGTCGCTGGCCGGTCGCGTGGTACGCCCCGCATCGCCAACCGGTTGCTGCGCCGGGTGCGCGACTACGCGGAGGTGCGGGCCGACGGCGTGGTCACCCGCGAGATCGCCCAGGCGGCGCTGCGGATCTACGACGTCGACGGGCTCGGACTGGACCGCCTCGACCGGGCCGTGCTGGAGGCGCTGGTCACCCGGTTCGGCGGCGGTCCGGTCGGGCTCACCACGCTCGCCGTGTCGGTCGGGGAGGAACCGGAGACGGTGGAGGACGTGGCCGAGCCGTTCCTGCTGCGTGCCGGCCTGCTGATCCGTACCGCCCGGGGCCGGACGGCCACCCCCGCCGCCTTCGAGCACCTCGGTCTGGACCCCGTCACCGATCCGCTCGGCCGTACCCAGGTCTCGCTGTTTACCGAGGGAGAATGACTGTGAGAGGGCCGGTCGGCCGGGGAGCGGCCACTGAAGGTGATTGGTTCGTCCTGGGTGAGCCGTCCTCGTAACACCGGCCATTCCGGCCGGAGGAGGTCCTGCGCGCCGGGCACAACCGCCCTGCCCACCACGGGCATCCGATCGATACGTACGATCGCCGCAACACATCAGGAGGGCAGGACGTGCACGTACTCGTGGCAGCTTCGGTGACGGCCGACAAGGACGGGGGCAGTTCGATCAGCGGGCTCCTGTTCCCGCTGATCCTCATCCTGGTGATCGTCTACTTCTTCTCGATGCAGCGGCGCCGCGCCAAGGCGCAACAGCAGCAGATGTCGCGGATCGTTCCCGGTACCCTGGTGACGACCACCGCTGGTCTCTACGCCACGGTCGTCGAGCTGGAGGACGGTGACGTCCTGCTGGAAGTTGCGCCCGATGTCGTCTGCCGCTTCTCGCGCAGCGCGATCGCCCGGGTGATCAGTACGCCCGACGGAGCCGGGGACGGCGGGGAGTCCTCCGGGGAACCGCAGTCGCACGACGACGGTTCCGACGGTTCCGACGGCCCTGGTGGCCCTGGTGGCCCTGGTGGCCCTGGTGGCGCCGAGGCGTCGCCTCCCGGTGGGGACGGCGGCACGGGCGGTGAAACGACACACCCGCCCCGCAAGGAGCTATGACCGCTGGTCACCTGACCGAGCACTACCGTTCGGGGAGCGGAACGCACCCTCGGTGACATTCGTTCGGATACTTTGGGCACCGCCGGTCCGGGCAGCGGCGAGACGAACGAGCGCCGGCATACCGGCGCGTGAGGAAGGGACTCGCAGGTGGCACGCGGCTCGGCACGGGTATCCAGGGGAATCTCCGTCTGGACCCGGCTGGGGATCCTCGGCGGTCTGATCGTCGTCCTCTACGGCCTCATGGCCGCTACCGGAAACTGGAAGCCCCGGCTCGGGCTCGACCTGCAGGGCGGGACGAGCGTCATCCTCACGCCTCGTGCCACGCAGGGGAACAACGTCGACAGCGGTGCCGTCAACCAGGCCGTCGACATCATCCGGCAGCGCGTTGACGGCTTGGGCGTCGCTGAGTCCGAGGTTCATCGCACCGGCAACCAGATCGACATCTCGGTGCCCGGCCGCGGCCGCAACGACGTCGTGGATCTGGTCGGGCAGACCGCCGAACTGCGTTTCCGTGAGGTCGCCACGTCCGGCCAGGCCACCCCGGGGCCCATTCCCACCCCCACTGGGGCGGTCCCCGCACCCACGCCGGGCGCGACGGGCCAGTCGGCCCCGACGGCCAGCCAGAGCACGCCGAGCATCGCGCCATCATCCCAGGCACCCGCTGCGTCGAACAAACCGGCCGCACTCGGTGACGGTACGGGCCGCGGCCTGATCGCCCAGCCGGTGTCGCTGGCCGCCGCGGGCACGCCCGCGGTGAGCGCGGCCTCGGCTTCTC
>NZ_CDWTNB010000287.1:0-2726 GCF_977947065.1 Frankia sp. CgJB1 | reverse complement strand
GCGCTGGGCGGGGCGAGCCTGGCGGCCTGCGGCGGCTCCGGCGGTTCGATCCCGACCCCCGCGCCGGCCCTGCGGACGCCCACCCCGATCGCGGGCGTCACCGACGGGGTCTTCGGGCTCGGGGTCGCCAGCGGCGACCCGTTGCCGGACGGCGTCATCCTCTGGACCCGGCTCGCACCGAGGCCGACCGAGGGCGGCGGCATGCCCACGCGGGACATTGAGATCGACTGGCAGATCGCGACGGACGAGGGTTTCCGCGATGTGGTGCGCGCCGGCACGCAGACCGCGCAGGCGGCGTTCGCGCATTCCGTCCACGTCGACGTCCGCGGACTCGCGCCGGAGCGTGACTACTTCTACCGGTTCCGTGCCGGCACCGTGCTCAGTCCGGTCGGCCGGACCCGGACGGCCGCAGCCCCCGGGAGGGGACCGGAATCGGCCGGCGGTGCCCTGACCTTCGCGCTGGCCTCATGCCAGGACTTCCAGAACGGGTATTGGCCGGCCTTCGACGGCATCGCCGCCGACGCGCCGGACCTCGTCGTCCACGTCGGCGACTACATCTACGAGTATGACCCGAGGAGCACCTATCCGGACCGGCGGCACACCACCCCGCAGCGGCCCGGCCTGGACCAACTCCAGACGCTGGCGGACTACCGCAACCGGTACGGCCAGTACAAGTCCGATCCTGCCCTGCAGGCCGCTCATCACGTGGCCCCCTGGGTCGTCACCTGGGACGACCACGAGGTCGAGAACAACTACGCCGGGCTGGTCGACGAGGCCGGCGACACCGGGAAGCAACGGCAGGATCCCGCGGCGTTCGCCCGCCAGCGTGCCGCCGCCTACCAGGCGTACTACGAACACATGCCGATCCGGGCGGAGCTGAATCCGGGATCGCCCGACATGCGGATCTACCGGCGGTTCGCGTTCGGGAACCTGGTGACGTTCAACGTCATGGACACCCGGCAGTACCGGACCAGGCAGCCCGGCGGCTCCCCGCAGGGCATCGGGCTCGCCGCCCTGGGCCGGGACAACACGGCCGGCACGATGGCCGGCACCGCCCAGGAACGCTGGTTGCGCGACGGCCTGACCACGTCGCGGACCCGCTGGAACGTCCTCGCCCAGCAGACGATGCTGGCCCAGCTGAACGGGCAGCTACCCCTCGGCGAGGGACCACGGCTGGCCAACCTGGATCAGAACGACGGGTACGGCCCCTACCGGGCCCGGTTGCTGTCGGAGATCCGCGACAGCGGCGTGCGCAACCCGGTGGTGCTCTCCGGTGACATCCACTGCGCCTGGGTGAACGACCTCCGGGTCGATTTCGACCGGCCCGAGACGCCGGTCGTCGCGACGGAGTTCGTCTGCACCTCGATCAGCTCGGCCTTCTTCCTCGTCAGCGAGGACTTCGTCCGGCGGAACAATGCCCGGCTCAACCCGCATGTCCGGTATTTTCGCGGTGACCGGCGAGGTTACACGCGCGTTCGCGTCACCCCGGACGAATGGCGCGCGGACATGCGGGTCGTTGCCGACATCACCACTCACCACTCGCCCACGTCCACGGATGCCACCTGGGTGGTCGAGAACGGGCGGCCCGGCGCGCGGCCGGCCTGAGAGCGAGTGTGCGGCGACAGCACGCTCCGGCCCTGCCGGCCCGCACTGCCGACCGCTTTCCACCCGATTCATCGGAAAAGGCACGGGAATTCGACCACCGGATGACCTCCACCGGGTGGCCTCGCCGGCCTGCGCATCGCGAATAAATCCGAAGAAACTCGACGGTTCTACGGCCAGGACACCGGTCGCCACGTTAGCCTTTCCCCGGCCCGTCCGCCGCTTTCCACGCGCATTCTGGCGCCGTGCGGACGACGAACATCGGGAGCCGAACGTGACAATTCTACACCAACCGAGAGAACCGGGCGGAGCAGCGGATAGCGGGACGCAGCCGGTGGATGTCATCGCCGCGCACACCAGGCCACGTACCCCTTTGCTCGGCTATCTGCGGACGACGTCCCACAAAGACATCGCCATCCTGTACGCCGTCACGTCGTTCGGCTTCTTCCTCTTCGCCGGTGTCCTGGCCGTGATGATGCGGGCGGAACTCGCCCGCCCGGGGCTGCAGTACTTCTCCAACGAGCAGTACAACCAGTTTTTCACGCTGCACGGCACACTGATGCTGCTCATGTTCGCCACCCCACTGGCGTTCGCGTTCGCGAACTTCCTGGTGCCGCTGCAGATCGGCGCGCCGGACGTGGCATTCCCGCGGCTGAACGCGATGTCCTACTGGTTCTTCCTGTTCGGCAGCCTGGCGGTGATCTTCGGGTTCCTGACCCCGGACGGCACCGCGTCCTTCGGCTGGTTCGCCTACTCGCCATTGAACAGCAAGGTGTACTCGCCGGGAGTGGGCTCCGACCTGTGGGTCGTGGGTCTCGCGGTCTCCGGTGTCGGTACCATCCTCGGCGCCGTCAACATGATCACAACGATCCTGACGATGCGGGCCCCGGGCATGACGATGTTCCGGCTGCCGATCTTCTGCTGGACCTTCCTGGCGACCTCGATCCTCGTGCTGATCGCCTTCCCCGTGCTCGCCGCGGCGCTGCTCGCCCTGGAGGCCGACCGGCGCTTCGGCGCGCACGTGTTCGACGCCGCCAACGGCGGCGCACTGCTCTGGCAGCACCTGTTCTGGTACTTCGGCCACCCCGAGGTCTACATCATCGCCCTGCCGTTCTTCGGCGTCA
>NZ_CDWTNB010000286.1:0-2742 GCF_977947065.1 Frankia sp. CgJB1 | reverse complement strand
GGTCCGGGCCCTCGAGCCCGCCGTACCGGCCGGTGCGCGCCGGCGCGGCGGCGCCGGACGAGCCGCCGCCGCGGCCTGACATCCGTCGCCGCAGGCTGCGTGGCCGCAGATCGGTCCAACTCAGCCCGATGCTGTCCAGGCAGTGCTGCCGGGTTCCCGTGACGGGCGTGTCGAACCAGCCGAGCGCATTGCGTCGCCCGTACGGCCACACCGAGTACTGCTGTTCCTGGTTGACGACCACCTTGAACAGACCCGTCGCGGCCGGGCCGGGCCCGCTTTCCCGACCGCCGCCCCGGGCGCTGTTCCGGGCGCTGTTCCGGGCGTCTCCACGGCGGCTTTCCCGGCGCTTGTTCCGGCCGTCTCCCGGCCGGGAGCGGCGTGGAACGGGCATTTCTCTGCGACCGATGCGTCGTCACGCAGGAAGTACTGCTTCCATTCCCGGTTGTCCGGGTCGCCGTAGGAGCCCAGCAGGGGCGTTGAATCCACCTCGTCCATCCTCCTGAGACGCTCGCGGATTATTTTCCGCGCGGCGGCGCCCCGCGGGCTGGTCGGCTCCAGGCCGGTGAAGACCCAGCGGGGCTGGAACGTGATGGTGAACACCGGGTTACTCCGGCTGCGTAGCCGGTGGTGAGCCGGCGTGTTACAGACGACAAAAATCGGGGTGCCGCGGAAACTGAACTCCCAGCCGGGATCGTCGATGTCGGTCGGGATGTCCGACGGCCAGGGCTCGCCATCGCTGTCGTGCAGGTAGCGCAGCACCGACCAGAATCGCTGTTCGTAGGAGAGGACGTCGTCTGGCTCCGGCCCCGCCGTCCCGCCGCCGGATCCGAAGAAAACCACGAGGGAGGTGTTCCGCGATATCGACTGGTACACCGAAAGATAGGCGGCAAGGATATCCGGCAGTACGGACCAGGTCCGTTCGTCGTGCAGATCGTCGACGAAACCGAACCGCAGCCCGCCACCATGGGCCGCGGCCACCGCGAAAACGCAGGGGAAAGGCTCGGCGTCGGACCGCAGCGTCGCCATGATATCCCGCGCGCAGGCGACGCCCCAGCCTGGCATCGGGCCGATGGCCAGGTCCAGGATCTCCTCGCGGTATGAATCGGTCGTGCTGGTCATACTCACCCCACGAAGTTTCGGCCTGTCTCGCACTCTGCTTTCTCTCTTTCCTCAGCCGCGGGCCGGTCCCGACCGGCGGTCGCGATGTGGATTTAGTTCCGGCCGGCCGAAGCGGTTGCCGGTGATTTCGCCGCCCCCCGGTGCGCGGCGCGGGCGGCGAGTGCGTCGAGCGCCCGTAGCCACGCGGCCGCGAGGTTGCCTACGACCGCCGCGCCGGGCCCATCCGGCCCCGCCGTCCACCGCGCGCTCAACTCGGGGCCGCCCGGGCCGTCGAGGGCTCGCACGATCAGGCTCAGCGGGAATGGATCGGGCGCCTCGGCGTTCCAGTCGGCGAAAAGCTCCTCGTCCTCGGCGGCGACCGACCAGTCCGCCACCTCGCCCCGGGCCAACCGACCCACGTAGTTCAGGTAGATCGTCGGTAGGGGAGCCGCCGAGAGGACCGGCGCGGTCCGCGGATTGAGGAAGCGCAACATGCTGTAATCGGTTCCGCCGTCGGGGATCTGGGTCATGAGCTCGCGCACCCGCGCCACGGCGGCGTCCACGGCCCACGCACCGAACGCGGCGCCGTCGTCGGCCGGCCACTCGAGCAGGAACGGGTAGATCTCGGCCATCCAGCCGACCGTCCGGGACAAGTCCAGATGGTCGACGATCTGCTCCTGCCGGCCGTGGGCCTGGACGGCCACGACCATCCCCGACGAGCCGGCGGCGCCGGGCCGGATCTGGTCGGCCACGGCCAGGGACAGCGCGGCGAGCAGGAGCTCGTCCACCCCGACCCCGAACGTGGCGGGAACCGTCGACAGCAGCGCGGCCGCCCGCTCCGGCGGCACGCTCACGGTGACCGCTTCCGGCTGGTCCACCCGGGCCGGTCCGGCCGGCTCGGCCGGTCCGGCCACGTCCGCCGTCCAGGCCACCGGCGTGGCCCGGCCGAGCAGGTCCAACCAGAACGGCAGCCGCGCCTCGGTCTCGGTCGCGCGCGCCCGCTCGTCCAGGCGGCGCGCCCATCGGGCGAACGAGACCGGGACGGGCGCGAGCTGGGGCCGCCCGCCCGCCGTCAGCGCGCCCGCCGCGGCCGCGAGATCATCCAGCACGATCGGCCAGGAGACGCCGTCGATCAGCGCATGGTGGATAATCAGCAGCAACCGGCCCGGGCGCTCGCTGCCCGCGTCCAGCCAGACGCAGCGAATGGCCTGCCCGCTGTCCGGATCGAGTTCGGTGTTGGCCGCCGCCGCCAGCCCTGAGATCAGCGCTCGGCCGCCCACGCTGTCGAAGCCGTCGCTCGCGGCGATGCCGGCGGCGTCGATCCGGCGGACCCAGGGACGGACGTCGACGCCGCCGCGCGGCGCGATCGCCAGCGACCAGGCGGGACCACCGTCCGCGCCGGTCGCCACCGCGCCGTCCGGGAAGAGGCCGTCCGGGAACGCGCCGGGTGAGTCCAAGCGGACGAGGCGGGCCCGCAGAACGTCGTGGTGGTCCACGACCGCTGTGATCATCGCGTGGAGCGTGGCCAGGTCCAGCCCGGCCGGGGCGCGCAGCAGCACCGGCGAGGAGAACGACGAGAACGTCGCCCCGCGGCCGCGCGCCGCCTGCAGCGCCGGAGTCGGCGGGACGAGGACGATCCCGGCC
>NZ_CDWTNB010000285.1:0-2777 GCF_977947065.1 Frankia sp. CgJB1 | reverse complement strand
CGGGCCGGCTGAGCGACACCGCGGTCGCCGCCGTCCTCGCGACGATCGGCCTGCGCGGTGGGCCCGGCCCGGCCGGCGACTCCTTGGCCCACGGGCCGGCGGCCAGCGGGACCTGGGTCACCGTGGACGGCCGGTTCGGTAACGGGGTCCTGACCGGCGGGTGGCGCAAGGAAACCGCCGGCTACATCGGTGAGGGCGCCCGCGAGGCGGCCAGGCGGGCCCGGCTCGACCACCTGCGCGCCGAGGCGGCCCGGATCGAGCTACGGCTCGACGAACTGGCCGCGGCCGCCGCGGAGCTGGCCGGCCGGCAGCTCTCGCTGGCCGCCGAGCACGGGGCCCGGCCCTCCGACGGCGACCTGCGCGAGGCGCACGCGCAGCTGGCCACGGAGCACAAGGCCAAGCGGCGGATCGACGCCCAGCACCAGGAGGCGGCAGCTGTCGCGGCCCGCCGGCAGCAGGCCGCGGGTGAGGCACGGGCTGCGGCCGAGGAGTTCGCCGGCGACGTGCGCCTGCCCGCGGAGCCGGCCGCGCTGGCCGGCGTCCGGGACGCCCTGGGTGACTATCGGGCGGAGCTGGCCGCGCTGTGGCCGGCGGCGGAGTCGCTGGACCGGTCCCGCCGCGCGGCGACCGAGGCGGAACACGAACTCACCCTCGCGCTGGAACGCCAGGAACAGGCGGCCGAGGCGGTCGCCGAGGCGCAGACGCAGGCCGACGCGGCCGCCGAGCGTCACCGGGTCCTGGTCGAGACGGCCGGCGCCGCCGTCGACGAACTGTTCCGCAAACTGGCCGCCGTCGACACCGAACTCGACCGGTGCGGGCAGCGGGAGAAGCAGGCGCGGGCCGCCGAACGGGATGCGCTCGACGCCCGGGGCCAGGCTCACGGCCGGCGTGAGACGTTGCGGGAGGCGATCACCACCGCCGCGGCCGAACGCGAGGCGGCTGTCGCGAAGCTCCGGGCGTTCGCGGCCACCGGCCTGCTCGCGGTCGCCGTCCCGGGCCTGGAGATCCCGGACCCGGCTGCCGGCTGGGCGCCGTACCCTGCGATCACGCTCGCCCGGGCGGTCAACGCCGCCCTCGACGACGTCGACGACACCGACCGCCGGTGGGAGCTGGCGCAGCAGCGGGTGTCGGCCGAGCACAAGGTTCTCACCGACGCGCTGTCCCGGCACGGCCACTCGGTCGGGATGATCGTCTCCGACGGCGTGATCGTGGTCGACGTCCTGTTCCAGGGCCGCAAGCAGGACATCCCGGCCCTGGTCGCCGCGCTGGAGGCGGAGACCGGACAGCGGGCGATGCTGCTGTCCGCGAAGGAACGCGAGATCCTGGAGAACCACCTCGTGAACGAGGTGGCCGGCGCCCTGCAGGAACTGATCAGCGACGCCGAGAGCCAGGTCCGCCGGATCAACACGGACCTCGCGCAACGGCCCACGTCGACCGGCATGCGGCTGCGGTTGCAGTGGCGGGTCGCCCGCAGCGCCCCCGAGGGGCTCAGCGCGGTGCGCGACCGGCTGCTGCGGCAGACGGCCGACGCCTGGAGCCCCGCCGAGCGGACCGCCGTCGGCGCGTTCCTCCAGGAGCAGATCAACCGGGAGCACAGCGCGGACACCACCGGCGGATGGGCCGAGCAGTTGACCCGTGCCCTGGACTACCGCGGCTGGCACGAGTTCGCTGTGCAGCGATTCCAGGACGGTCAGTGGCGGCCGGCGAACGGTCCGGCATCCGGTGGTGAGCGGGTGCTCGCGGCGTCGGTGCCGCTGTTCGCAGCCGCCTCGTCGTTCTACGACTCCTCCGGCAACCGGCATGCACCCCGCCTGGTCGCCCTGGACGAGGCGTTCGCCGGGGTGGACGACGACTCGCGGGCCAAGTGCCTGGGCCTGCTCGCCGCGTTCGACCTCGATGTGGTGATGACCAGCGAGCGCGAGTGGGGCTGCTACCCGCAGGTCCCCGGCCTGGCGATCGCGCAGCTGTCCCGCCGGGACGGCATCGACGCCGTGCTCGTCACGCCGTGGCGGTGGGACGGGCACGAGCGCACCCGCGTCGACCGGCCGGTGCCCTACCAGCCCGAGCGGCCCGACCAGCCCCAGCCGCTCCATCCGGCGCAGGGCGGCGACACCGAGCCCCTGCCGTTCGAGTGAGCGCGTCGTCGACCGGAGCCGCCCGCGATACGGGAGCCGCCCGCGATGTGGAACGGCTGCGCCGTCTGCTGGGCGGTGAGCACACGGCGTGGTTGCTCGACCGGGTGCGGCGCAGGATCGAGCTGGGCCGGCCGCTCACCGGGACAGTCACCCTCGGCCGGGCCAGCGCGGACCAGCGGCGGGGGGTCGAGCGGCTGCTGGGCCGCCGGGCCGGCGCCGGCGCCTCGCTGTCCGTGTCGTTGGACGAGGTCGACGCGGTGCTGCGGTCCAGCGGCGCCGCGCCGGGCGGACTCGCCGCCGCCGTCCGCCAGCTCACCGGGGATGTCACGGAGCGGGCGGAGCTGGCTGCGGCGCAGTCACGGGCCTGGGCGCAGGCGCACCAGCCCCTGGACGACCTCCTCGCCCGGCGCCCCGAACTCACCCCCTGGCGGTCCTGGCTGGACAGCACCGGCCTGCTGCGCCGGCTGGCTGGCACCCCGGACGCGGCGGTGCCGCTGGTCGCCGACCTGGTCCGGGTGCTCGACGCGTTGCCCTCACCCGGCGTGGCGCTGGGCCGGCTGGCCGCCACCAGCACCGGCGACGCGCACGCGCTCGACGACGGCCGGCCGCTGGCGACGCTGGCCTTGGCGGCGGCCCGGGTAC
>NZ_CDWTNB010000284.1:2662-3256 GCF_977947065.1 Frankia sp. CgJB1 | reverse complement strand
GGGAGCGACCGCTATCGGTGTCCGAGCGCGCCGAGCTCGAGGAGCTCCGGAAGAAGAACGCACAGCTGCAGATGGACAGCTCTTTCTTAAAAAAAGTCGCGAGCTTCTTCGCGAGCGACCAGAAGTGAGGTTCGAGTTCATCTCGGCCCACGCCCCGAAGAAGCCTGCTCCCGCCGACGGTGTGAACACGTTCCCCGTCGACTACCTGTGCCGGAAACTCGGCGTCTCCCGCGCCGGCTACTACGCCTGGAAGAACCGCGGACCGTCGAAACGCGAGCGGGACGACATCACCTTGTCCACGAAGATCCGGGCGATTTTCGACGCGCACCACGGCCGGTACGGCGTGCGGCGGATCTTCGCCGACCTCCGCCGCCAGGGCGTCCGGGTCGCCTACAAGCGAGTCCAGCGGCTCATGGCCCAGCTGGGCCTGGTCAGCGTGCACCCGCGGCCCCGCAGGCACATCACGACCGTCCAGGCCGTCGAGCCCTCGTCGCTGCCTGACCGCGGCAGCGAGTACACCAGCCACGACTTCGTCGAGTTCTGCAAGAAAAACAAGATCAGGAACTCGGTCGGGCGGACCAGTATATGTTTTGA
>NZ_CDWTNB010000284.1:0-2204 GCF_977947065.1 Frankia sp. CgJB1 | reverse complement strand
CATGACGCCCGTCGAGTACGAGGCCAAGTTTGAAAGGGAGCACCCACAAGCCGCATAATGGAACTGTCTACTAAATCGGGAACGCTCCACTCATGGTCTGGATCCCAGCGCAGACCGGGCGGTTCCTCGACCACGCCCATAGCGACCCGCTCTACCCTGTCTTCCACCTCATCGCCTACCGAGGGCTCCGACGCGGTGAATCCGTCGCCGTCCACCTCGACGACATCGACGTCACCAACGCAACCCTCACCATCCGCTGGCAGTTCGTCCAGATCAGCTACGCCACCCAACTCGCCAAGCCGAAATCCGACGCCGGGGACCGTGTCATCTCCCTCGACCCCGACACCCTCGCCGTCCTGAAAACCTGCCGCACACGCCAACCGGCTCGCCGCCGGAACCATCTGGCCGAACAACGGCCTCGCGTTCACCCACCCCGACGGCACTCCCATCCACCCCGAACACCTCACCAACCGCTTCCACACCCTCATCCAGGAAGCCGACCTACCCCCATCACCATCCACGGCCTCCGCCACGGCGCCGCCACCCTCGCCCTCGCCGCCGGCGCCGACCTCAAAGCAGTCCAAGAACTCCTCGGCCACTCCACGATCATGATCACCGCCGACGCCTACACCCACATCCTCCTCGACCTCGCCGCCGAGATCGCCCGCAACACCGCACGCCTCATCCCCCGCACCCGCAGCCCCCACGACTACCCCCGACACCACACCACGATCGACTAACCCGGCCCCCGCCGTCCGCCCCGCCCAGGGCGGACGGGCGGCCACGAGCCACCACAAGCCGCCCACCCGGCGTCCCATCCACACCCCCACAAGCCGCACCGACACCCCGATCACCACCCCGAGGACACACAGTTCGGTATCATGACTCTCGCAGGGCCGTTAGCTCAATTGGCAGAGCAGCCGGCTTTTAACCGGCGAGTTCAGGGTTCGAGTCCCTGACGGCCCACGTCGAGAGGAGATTCCTGCGCATCTGGTGGGGTTTACGAACGTTTTGTCTCTTGACGTTCTCGAGGCTTTCCAGGGGCTCGGACATCTGATTTTGATCTCTTTTTCGGTCTGCTTGTCGTAGTCGCGCTTAACCCTGACCTCCGGCTACATTGCGGCGGATTCCAGCGATCAGTGCACCATCGGTTGCGATTCTATCAGATTGTGGGTCTCACTGTAGACCTCTGCTGGGGTTTTCCACCCGAGAACCTTCCGGGGTCTTCCGTTAAGTTCGGCGGCAACGGCGTCAAGTTCAGCTTGACTGAAGCCAGAGAGATCGGTAGATCTCGGAAAGTACTGACGGAGAAGCCCGTTGGTGTTTTCGTTCGTCGACCGCTGCCAGGGTGAATGCGGGTCGGCGAAGTAGACCGGAACGCTTGTCCCGAGGGTGAAGGTGGCGTGTGCGGCCATCTCCCTCCCCTGGTCCCAGGTGAGCGACCGGACGAGGTCGGCCGGCAGGTCTTTGATCTTCAGGCTGAGGGCGAGGGCGACACAGGCGGCTGTCCGATCGTAGGGAATCCGCACCAGTGTGGTGTAGCGCGTGTGACGATCGACGCGGGTCGCGATCTGGCTCTTGCCGCCCTTGCCGATGATCAGGTCGCCTTCGAGGTGGCCGGGGACGGCGCGGTCGGCGGCTTCCGCGGGCCGTTCGCTGATGTTGACCATGTCCGGGATCGCCTACGACGCCTGGGGTGTCGCCCCGGACGGTCGTCTAGCGTGCCCGGCCGGACCGCAGAGCGACCCTCAGTTCGGTCTTCAGCGTGCCTGCCGGCCTGTAGGAAGAGCGTTTGGTAGTGAGGTCGGACCGAGGCGCGGTGCCGGCCTTGCGGCCAGCCCGTTTCCTCGGCCCGCCTCCCGAACCCGGCGTGCACCGTTAAGCGCACCGGGCTCTCCACAAGCCCCGGGGGGACGTGTCTTCTCATGCCGCCCTCTGCCATGGCGTCGGGATGCGTTTTCCCCGGTATCGGTAGCGTTCTATGCCTACCTTTCCGGGATCGAACAGCACCACCTCTCCCTCGGCCGGCCACCGGTCTCCACAGCTGTATCGGCGCCGGAGCTGCCTCCAGGTAGTCCGCCGGTGCTTGCGGCCGATCCATCTGATGACCTGTTTCCACAGGTAGGCCCGCAGATAGCCGAACGTAGCACTTGAACAGCCGTATTTGAAATAGGCGGTCCAGCCCCGCAGCATCCGGCTTATCT
>NZ_CDWTNB010000283.1:0-2799 GCF_977947065.1 Frankia sp. CgJB1 | reverse complement strand
AGGGCCGTCGGACGGCGCCGCGCCCCTGGCCGGAACCGGGCTGGGCGGAACCGGGCTGACTGGAACCAGACTGGGCGGGTGTGTCGGTCTTCGGTGGCGTCGACCGCTTCGATGATTCCGGGGTGTCCGCCGCGGCTGGCCGGGCGGGAGCCGGCGGCACCGACCGCTGCCCGCCGCCCACGGACCGCGCCGGTGAAGCTCCTCCCAAGGGTGGAACCGACGTCGGCGGGATACGGCCGGTACCCTGCCGCGGGGCGGCAACCGCGCTCCCGGGGTTTCCCGGCTTCCCGAGGTTCCCCGGCTTTTCGGGATTCTCTGTCTTTGTCGTGCTCTGCGGGCTTCCGGCCCGCTCCGCACCGCTCCGGCCGGCCGGACCCGCCTCGGCCGAACTCGCGCTCGCTGCTCGTCCGCCCTGGGAGGAGGTCGGATTCGACGCACGGGGGGACGTGGCGGCCGCGTTCCTCCCGGCCCCCGGGCGCGGTGCGGTCTTCTCCGTGGTCCCACCGCTCTGCCCGGTCCGGGGTACTCCGGTTTCGGGATTGGCCGCGGCGTCGCCGTTCGTCGACCGGGCGTCGGACACCTGACCGTCCGTCCCACTTCCCTGCTCGGCCATCCCACCACTTCCTGACATACACCGTGTGCAACAGGCCGCCGGCCGACCCGGTACGGACCGGAGGCGACCGGGCCCGGGCCGTACCACGCCCCCAGCTTGTCCGCCTAGGCCCAGCTCGGCATCATCATGACAGTCATCAGCTCACGCCCGACATGTGCCAGAACGGCAACGGCACAACGGTGGCCGCGCCGACGGGCCGTCGGCGACCGGCGGACTCGGCGTCGGCGCGGCTCGGGGTGCTCGAGGTAGGCCAGTTCTCGGTCAGGGATCAAAGATCAAAGATCAGGGATGCGACGCTGACGCCAGACGGTGGGGTCAGTCAGACGGTGGGATCAGATGGCCTCCCCGATGCGATGGACCCGCATCATGTTGGTCATGCCGGCCACGCCCGGCGGCGTCCCGGCGACGACGACCACCAGTTCACCCGGCTTGCATCGGCCAATATGGAAGAGGGCGCTGTCGACCTGGCGGACCATCTCGTCCGTGCTGTCCGCGAACGGCACGAGGAAGGTTTCCACGCCCCAGAAGAGCGCCATCTGGTTGCGAACCGCCGGAATCGGCGTGAAGGCCAGCACCGGAACCTCTGTACGGTACCGGGCGAGTCGCCGGGCCGTGTCACCACTGAGGGTGTGGGCCACGAGATAACGGGCGCCGACCGCGGCTCCTACCGACGCGGCGGCCTGGGCGAGTGCCCCACCGAGCGTGCGCGGTTCGGTCCGCAGGGGCGGTATCCGGCCGAGGTCGGCCTCGGCGGTCTCGATGATGCGCGCCATGGTGGCCGCGGCCTCGATGGGGTATGCACCGACGCTCGTCTCCGCCGACAGCATGATCGCGTCAGCGCCGTCCAGGACGGCGTTGGCGCAGTCACTGGCCTCGGCACGGGTCGGCCGCGGCGCGCTGACCATGGACTCGAGCACCTGGGTCGCGACGATCACCGGCTTGGCCCGCTCCCGGGCCTGGCTGACGGCGCGCTTCTGCACGAGCGGCACGTCCTCGAGCGGCAGCTCGACCCCGAGATCGCCACGGGCGATCATCAGACCGTCGAACGCCTCGATGATCTCGTCGAGTTCAGCGACCGCCTGCGGCTTCTCGATCTTGGCGTGGACCGGGACCCGGATCCCCACCTCATCCATGATCGCATGCACCGCCGCGGCGTCCACAGCACTCCGGACGAAGGACAAGGCGACCATGTCCACCCCGAGGTTGAGGGCGAACCGCAGGTCAGCGGCGTCCTTCTCGGTGAGCGCCGGGACGGTGAGCGCGGCGTTGGGAATGTTCATCCCCTTGTGGTCGCTCACCGGCCCGCCAATGACGACCGTGGTGTGGACGTCGGTGTCGGTCACCCCGTCGATCTGGAGGACCAGGCGGCCGTCGTCAACCAGGACGCGATCCCCGGCCGCGACGTCGCCCGGCAGGCCCGGGTAGGTTGTGCCGACCTGATGCTGATCGCCGGGAACATCACGGATCGTGACGGTGAACCGCTGACCGGGCAGCAGGGTGACCCCGCCGTCGGCGAAGCTCCCCAGCCGGATTTTCGGTCCCTGGAGGTCGGCGAGCGTGCCGACACTGCGGCTGGCCGCCTCCGCGGCCTCGCGCACCCGCGCGTACGTGACGGCATGCTGTTCGTGTGTTCCGTGGGAGAAATTTAGTCGGGCAATGTCCATTCCCGCGTCGACGAGGGCCCGGACCTTCTCTGGCGAGCTGGTCGCGGGGCCGAGGGTACAAACAATCTTGGCTCTACGGGGCACACCCAGAGCCTAAGTACTGATCGTCGGTCATTGCACACGGGGGCCACCAGGAGACGTGTGCGGCGGCCCGAGAAGTAGTCAGATCAGGCGTATCCGTTATATGCTGCGCGTGGTCGCGCAGCGGCGTACCGTTCATATCGTCCGCGCCACACCCCTGTCGGTCGACGCGCGTGATACGGGAAAGACGGCAAGGGCGCCGGACGTTCCTGGGATCCGCTCCCTCGGATGCGGAAGTTGGTAGGGCACGATCGAGTCCCCCGGAGCCGGTATGAAACAAAATCCCGCCATCCACCGCCAATCGTCCGGCGACATCGCCGTCGCCGACGTCATGGCTCCCGCCGAGACCAGCGTTGTCGCCTCGGAGGTGCACGCCGGCGGCGCGGCCGGCGGGAGCTCCCCCGCGGCCGCACCGCTTCGTCCGGCCGAGCCCGGGTCTTA
>NZ_CDWTNB010000282.1:0-2904 GCF_977947065.1 Frankia sp. CgJB1 | reverse complement strand
GATCAAATGATCAACTTATTTAATGACGATCCCCAAGTCGCGAGACTCGCGTGTATGACGGCTGAGATCACGCGCATCAATCCCGCTCAGCTCCATGCGACTCCGGGGTATCACCACATCACCGTCGTGGAGGCGGGCCGGACGGCGTTTTTGGCGGGGCAGTGCCCGCTCGACCGTTCAGGGGCGCTGGTGGGTCCGGGGGATCTCGACGCCCAGATCGACCAGGTGGCAGCCAACGCCGTCGCGGCCCTGCGCGCGGTGGGCGTCGGGCCGGATCACGTCGTCCGCTCGGTGATCTATGTGGTCAGCGACGATGTCGGGATTCTGGGTACCGCCTGGCGGCGCTTGACCGATTCGGTCGTGGGGCCGGCGTTCACCACCGCGAGCACGCTGCTGGGAGTCGTCCGGCTCGGTTTCCCCGGGCAGCTGGTCGAGGTCGACCTGACAGCGGCCCTGCCCGGCTGACCGCGTTCCTGCGGATCGGGTCGGGTGGGTCAGGCCGTTTCCTTGAGCGGGGTGCCCTGGTAGGTCCAGCGGAAGGGGCGGGCGTGTTCGTTGCGCCGGATCGTCCAGGCATCGATCTTCTCGATCAGGTCGTCGCGGCTGGTGAAGTCGCCGTTGCGGAGGACGGCGCGGGTCAGGGCGGAGAAGACGAGCACGACCTGGTTGAGCCAGGAGGCATGGGGCGGGGTCCAGTGGACGTGCCAGCGCGGGTGGCGGCCAGCCACGCCCTGGTGTGCTTGGCCGTGTGCGCGGAGCCGTTGTCGAGAACCACGTGGATGTCCTTTTGTCGCGTGGCAGGAGCCGGTCGAGCCGGTCCAGGAAGACGGTGAAGGTCACGGCGTTGTTGCGCTGGATGGTCTCGATCAGGGTCTGCCCGGTGGTGATGTCCAGGGCGGCGACGATGGAGGCGGTGCCGTGGCGGCGGTACTCGAACTCGCGGCGGGCGGCTCGGCCTGGTGCGGCGGGCTGGGAGGGGTAGCGGCGCTCGCGGGCCTGGATCGCGGTCTTCTCGTCGATGGACAGCACGATCGCGCCTTTCGGCGGCGTGCGGTACAGGGCGCAGATGTCGCGGACGCGGTTCCAGAAGTCGGGGGTGTCGCGCCGGGTGAGCCATCCGGTCACCTTGTGCGGCTTGAGGTCCAGGCCGGCCAGGATCCTGCCGACCTGAGAGGCGGATATCGGGGCGAAGACGATGCCCGCGACCTGGGCGGCGATCGCCGCATGAGTCCAGGTGGCGGCGAGCCCGGGCGGGGTGCTAGTGGCCGCGGCGACCACCGGCACCGCCGCACACCGTCCCGAGCCCTCCACCATGACCAAAGATCATGGTGGAGGGCCGGTCGCAGGCGGCGGGATGGGGCCGTGCCGAAGAACCCGCCCGAGTCCATGCAGCACCATCTGCGCCAGCGGCTGAACACCCGCGCTCACGAACGCTGACCGCAACTGGCCCGGGTCCACATCCGCTTCCGATCCGGATTCGCCTACGTCGACGGCGAGTTGAAGGCAAGACTGCTACTCCCCGCGCACCACGTCCGTGGACTCTACTCATGGGCGGGCAGTCGATACCCGTTCAATGTGGCCGGGCGTGTTGCCGAGCTGACCTATAGCCGTAACCCGTTCACGATAAAATGTTACCCGCCATTCTATGCCCGGACATCCACGCGCCTGGCCCAACCCGCGTTGTCACTTCAGGCGCGGCGTCACTTCAGGCGCGGCGTCAGGTCGTCAACTCGTCAACGGCGGGGATGGGTGACGTGATGCGACCGTGGCGACCTCGGTTGCCGCGAGGCAGGAAGTATGGGCCCGAAGCGGCGGGGCATCAACCCACGGCAGTACTGGCGCTGATATTCGTATCAGCCGATCTCAATTGTCGATGGCTGGCGCCGGACGCAGAACACCGATCACCCACTCGTATCGGCTATGATTAGCTCGAAGCTAGCGGAGGTCGGTATTTCGTCGGCATGTTCAGCTGCCTAGGCTGCCGCGCCCGGCGAACGGGGTGCCGCCGATGGCTTACCAGGACGTTCGCGACAGTTACAGAAAGGACACGGTCATGACGTTCGCATTGTCATCCGGATCGACGGCCGTATCTTACACCGGGACCCGTCGGCGAGGATAGATCAGGAGCGGCATCGGGCACGGCGTCCAGAGTCGGCCCTGGGAAACTGGATGTTTTCCGGCTGGCCAGCCGCGGAGACCCTATACACCCTCCGTACGCTCCGCGAAAAGACCGTTTCTACCTGCTGCCCCTCGGGGAGGAACCTGTCGTTGTATCCCGAGAATTTGTTGAGGCCGTCTGCTGACGGACCAGAGGAGCGTACTCAGTGGACAAGATCCAAACAATCGAGGAGCTACACACCGCAGCATCCGATCTCACCGGACTCACCGACTTCGGCCCGTCGGACTATCTGGAAGGGCTCGAGGTGCTCCTGGCCTCCTATCAGGAGGAGGCGAGCCTGACGCCGCACGGCGTCCAGATGGTCCAGGACGAGTTGTGCGGCATCCTGATGGCCCGCCTGTTCAGTGAGGCCGGGTGGCAGAGACATCCCGAGCACGCCCAGGTCCCGATCGAGAAGCCGGTGTTCATCGTCGGTATGCCACGGACCGGCACCACCACCCTGCACCGGCTGCTCACCGCCGACTCGACCAACCAAGGGCTCGAACTGTGGCTGGGCTACGCTCCCCAGCCCCGGCCGGCACGCTCGACCTGGCCTACCAACCCGATCTTCCAGATGGTCCAGGGTGGCGTCGACAAGTTTGTCGAGCAACATCCCGGCTACCTGGGCATCCACAATCGCAAAGCCGGCGAGGTCGAGGAGTGCTGGCTGTTGACCCGCCAGTCGATGGTCTCGCCGTATTTCGAGTTCACCGGGTACGTGCCGACGTACTCCGCGTGTGTGTCCG
>NZ_CDWTNB010000281.1:0-2911 GCF_977947065.1 Frankia sp. CgJB1 | reverse complement strand
CCGACGCGCCGCGACAGCGAGTGCCCCCGGGGCCAGCGCGGCCTCCGCGGCCGGGGGCACCGGCCGGGTCGGCGGGATCCGCTCGCTGCCGCCGTGCAGCACCTCGAACCGGCGGCCGAACGACCGGAGCACCTCGTTGGCCCGATGCACCACCTCGCGCAGGGCGGTCGCCTCCGCCTGGCTGACCGGGACGCCGGGTCGTCCAGCCGGCGCATCTCCGCCACCAGCAGCGGGTGGTCCGGCCAGCCCAGCGGGACGGCGTGGCGGGACTCCGGCTCGAAGGTCAGGCCGCGGCTCCACGCCTCCCGCAGCTGGTGCGCCCATTCCAGCGCGTCGCGGGTGGTGGCCGCCGCGGCGCGGGCCTGCTCCTCAGGACTGAGTGCCGCCACCCGGCCACCGCGTTGTCCCGGCGGGGGAGTCGATGGGCCGCCCGCAGCCGGGCTCGCGGCCGGTGTGGCCGCGCGTCCGGTCGCCACCGTCCCAGTCGCCGCAGCACCTGCGCGGGTGCCGGTTCCCGCCGCCCGGCCACGCGGTCGCGATGCCCTACCGGCGGTCGCGGCGGCGGGCGCCGGTAGGGCATCGAACGCCTCCCGCAACACGGCCGCCGCCGTCTCGGGCAGCTCGCCGCGGTCCAGGTCGTGACGGACGGCCTCCTCGAAGTTCTGCAGCTGCTCCATGGCGTCGGCTAGGACGTGCAGGTCGGCCTGGCGCTGCGCGGTCTGGCGGGTGGCCCGGCCACCGGCGCGCAGGTCCTCGACGTCGTCCAGCAGCCGGGCCAGCGACTCCTTCAGCCGGCTGAGCGTGCCCGCGACCCGGCTCTCGTGGTGGTGCGCCAAGGCGAGCACGACACGCTCGGCCAGCGCCTCCACCCGCAGCACCGCTGGGCGCTGCCCGGAGACGATGTCGAGCGCCCGCTGCAGCGCCTCCAGGGTGGCGGCGTGCTCGCGGGCGGCGCGGCTCAGGGCACCGGAGAGCAGCCCGGGGGTGATAGTCATCGTTCCCCATCGTCCGCTGGTGCCCCGCCCACCACCGGTCCACCCGCCACGGGGCCGCCCGGCGCCGTCCGCGGGGCCGGTGCCGGCAGGCCGGCGGCGAGCGGGCCGAGGGCCGCGTCGACCTCGGCCAAGGTGCCGTGGTCGACGGCCTGCTGGCGGATCCAGGGCACCAGCACCGGGGTGATCAGCCGGGGCAGGACCAGGGACATCACGGCCAGCACCGCAGTGTCGGTGACCGCCTGGCGCACCGCCTGCACCAGCACCTGCTCGGTGCCAGCACCTGCTCGGTCATGCCGCGCAGCACCTCGCGGCGGCCGCTGCGCGCGACCGACCGGGCTCCCGCCGCCAGGCCCGCCCGCTCGGCGACCCGCAGGCCGTGCTGGGCGCTGGCCACGATGGCCCGGGCGCCGCGCCCGACCGCGACCACGTCGAACACGCTGAAGGCGACGCTCAGGGCGGCCATGAGCTGCGCGACCTGTACCTCCTGCCAGCGCTGGAACAGCTCCGGGTCCTCCAGCGCCCGGTACAGGTCCCTCTGGCGGTCGGCCTCGGCGAGATCACCAGCGGTCAGCGCCAGGCCGGCCAGGCCGGTGATCGCTCCGGCGGCGACAGCGCCCAGCGGAGCGCAGAGCAGGCCGAGCACAATGATCCCCGCGGTGGAGGCGATGACCAGCAGGTCGTCGAGGGCGGCCTTGCGGCCCACCGCCCGGTTGATCCCCAGCACGTAGAGACGGTCGTTGCGGGCCGCGGTGCGAAGCTGCTCGTCCGCCAACGCGTGGATGCCCTGCAGCTGGAAACGCAGCCCGCGCCGGTCGGCGCCGCCCTCGCGCCAGACGTACTGCGAGGCCGCCACGGCGAAGTAGGCGCCCTCCGCCGGGTCGGATGCCTGCGCCAGCATCCGGGCGTTCGCCTCGGACATCTGGGTGAGCAGGCTCCGCAGGTGTTCCTCGACGAACGCCGGTTCGCGCTGGGCCCGGGCGTACAGCGGCTCCAGGTCCCCGATCTGCAGGAACAGCGGGTCGACCTGGTTGACCACCGCCCGCCGCAGGTTGATCTCGGCGTCCAGGTCGGCGGCGGTCCAGACCCGGTCCCGGAACCGCACCACCCGGTCACCGCCGCGGCGTTCGATGAGGGCGTCACCGGCGACGGCCAGCACTCGTGGCGGGACGGACCGGATCGGCGCCGGCAGCTCGACGAACATCATCCCGTCGCCCGCTGGGATCGTCTGGCTGACCGACAGGACGTCGCGGACCGAGCCGGTGACGAGCACGGCCTCGGAGTGCGTGATCGCGTGCCGCAGTGTGGTCACCACCACGACCGACTCGCCGAGGATGGCCAGGGTGGACGAGAAGGCCGCCGCGGTGGCGTCGAAGCCGGCGCCGCGGCGCCCGTCGATGCCGTGGCGGGAGGAGCGGAGCTGCTGTAGCAGCAGCACCCGGCAGGTCTCGGCGTAGAGCAGGGTGAACGCGTCGAGCAGGGACTCCGACAGCTCCGACCAGAAGCGCCAGGCCCAGCCACCGGCGTACGGCTCGCCGCCGGGGCGCACCTTCACCAGCCGGAGGTTCTCCGGTTCCTGGTAGGCGGCCATCAGGTCGTCGGCGAACCGGTGCAGGTCGGTGGCGATACCGGCGAGCGTCCGCAGCGCCGCGAACTCCGGGGTGCTGCCAGGCCGAACGTCGAGGTAGCCGTTGTTGCCGCGGCCGTCGTGGCGGACGCTGACCTGGGTGGTGGCGGTGCTGCGGACACCCTCCATGCCGACCGTGTGCGCCCGCACCGCGATCATCGTCGCGCAGTTCAGCGCGAACCGGCCGAGGTAGTGGCACTCCCCCACCCGCAGCCGGGCGGCGAGGTCGCGCATCCGGGCCAGCAGGCCCTGGACGCCGACCAGGTCCTGCGCCGGCGGCTCGGCCAGGAAC
>NZ_CDWTNB010000280.1:0-2915 GCF_977947065.1 Frankia sp. CgJB1 | reverse complement strand
ACACTTTTCATTGTCGGCTCGGCCACTCCACGATTCCGGCCACGCGTCCGCGGCCAGGCTGGTTGGCCAGGCCGTTGACCTGGGTCCGGACCGCGGTGCCCAAGGCGTCCCACATGTCGGCCGGGAGAAAGATCAATCTGACACACTCTTTGACGACCTGTGGATCGGCTGCGCCGACGAAGACTCATGCGGACGGGGTGTCGGGTTCGACGCCGAGCATCACCAGCAACGGCCTTGTCGGGACGACATACCGCTGACCGTGACGGATGACCGGCGTCGGGAACTTGCCGTCGCGGATGAGCGCTCTGGCTTTCCAAAGGCCCATACCGAGCACGCTGCCGGCGGTCTCGACGTCTACGGTCGCTGGCAGAGCCCGAAGCTGCGCTGTACTCCATCGCCCACGGAGCTGGCGCAGGGTCTCGCCGGTCAAGCGGCCTGGCAGGGCGGACGAGGCAGTCACGCGGACCTCCGACGCCGATCGGCGTTGACTTGCTTCCGCTCTGCCAGTCCTCGGGTGACCTCAGAGCATCGAAGACGGACGGCCGCGTCAACTCGGATACTCGGCGGCACATCGCCCCGGTGCTGCCTCTGACGGTCCGCATCCTCGGGGATCTTGAGCTCCGCGGCGAACTGCCTCGCGGTCAGGACCTTGCCATCTTCAGGTGCGGGTTGGGGTGGTCCACTGCGCGACATCTACTTCTCCGTTAAGGGCGCGCCGAATACGCATGTCGATGCACATGCGGAAGTGCGTCGGGAGCCTGCGCCCATACAATGAGATCGGTCAGTCCAATGACGCCACGCTACAACGATGAAACGATTTTGGCGATGACCAATTCGCCGCAGCAGCAGCTTTCACCATACCGAAAGTAGTCGCCAGCAGGAAACCTCTCACCGCATTCACGCGAGGATCAACCCGTTCCGCCTCGCCGCCAGTCGCGGCCAGTGATCGCCTACCGTTGCAGCCGTAGCCACTCCATGTTACCTAGAGATGGCCCATGATAGGTCGGATCAGATCGTAGTAGCTCGACCTTTTGGCTGCGATCGGCCGCGCATTACATCGGGCAACCCCTCACCCATTACCTAGCGCTACCATCTTGGCAATAAATGTGTTTTACATCACATCCGACAGAAAGCGTGGCGAGCATATGCCACAGCGCCATCATGTTGGCGCGGGCGCTCTCGCGCTACGCCTCCACCGTCGCCCGCGACACACTCGACCGCTTTCGGACGGAATAGAATCGCAACGCACTACATGCGTCTCGTCGATCAGAGAGCGCAAATATTGCAATATATTCAAGCGACACCCGAAGGATTTCTCCGCACCCGGAAGATCAACTTCTCTTGAGCCGAATCGTGTCAGTGACGGAGCTAGCAAAGGAGCGGTGACGTCAATGAAGATTGTCGCTAAGCACAGGTGCGGATGCCGCGACCCGCAATCGAAGCAGAAGTACCCGGCCGGGACGTGCCCCAACCGAGACAGGCGCGGTCATGGGTTCTGGTCCGGCGAGGCCCGGGTTCCTCACGAGCTCGTGGCCCTGGCCGGGACCGACAGGATCCGGTTCCGCGGTGAGACGAGGAAGGAGACCGAGGCCGACGGGGACGCGAAGTGAGCGAAGGTCCGCGCCGGTCAGCAACACATCGGCCGGCTCACGGTCGCCAGCTACCTCGACGACTGATTGAGCCGGAAAAACGCGCTGCGGCCGACGACCCGTACACGCTACGGGCAGTTCATCCGGCTACACCTGACGCCGTTCCTGGGCACCATGCCGCTGACAGGGCTGCGGGCCGAGCACATCGACGTGGCCTTGAGGCGCGCAGTGGAGACATCCCAGGAACGTCCGGGGCGGGCCATCGGCCCGGCAACCGTCAAAGACGTCCTGGAGATGCTCCGGACAGCGCTGAATGACGCCGTCCGGCAGCGGAAGCTCGACTTCAACCCGGCGCAAGGTGTTGAGCTGGCGTCGTATTCGACGCCGGAAGTCGAACCGTGGGAAGCGGCAGAGGTCGGCCGCTTCCTGGACGAGGCAGCATCCGACCGGCTCGCCGCAGCGTATGAGCTGATGGCCTTGCATGGGCTTCGGCGTGGTGAGGTGTACGGGGCGACCTGGACCGGGTTGGACCAGGCGGCCGGCGTGCTGATCGTCCGCCAACAGATCACCCGCTCCGGGTCTCAGCTCGGCGTCTGGGCGCCGAAAACAAAGTCGGGCCGGCGCAAGGTTGACCTCGCCTCAGTCACGCTCGACTCGCTGGTCGCGCATCGGCTCCGGCAGGATGGCGAGCGCGAGGCGGTAGGAGATACCTGGAACAACGGCATCCTGCCTGACGATCAGGGGAGGCCGGTTCAGCTCGAGAATCTAATCTTCACGCACCCGTCGGGGCGGCATCTCGCGCCGGAGTACCTGACCCGGCAGATGCAGCGGATCGCCCGGCGGGTCGGTCTGCTCGGCACGGTGAAGGTGGCGGCGGATGCCGGCGCGACGTCAGTTCTCATCGGTACCCGCTATCGGCCAGCCGAGGGCACGTGGACCGTCTACCGGGAACGGGAGCCGATCGGCGAGGTGACCATCCTCGGCACCGGCCGCCGGGGCGCTCGGTCGGTGCTGCATCTCGCCGAACCCCTACCCGCGGCCCTGGCTGCGGGCGACGAGATCGGCGAGGAACTGCTTTCCCCCAAGCGGCTCCACGACCTCCGCCACAGCTCGGTTTCGATCATGCTGTCTGCGGGAGTCGACATCACGATCGCCTCGAAGGTCGTCGGTCACTCTTCGACGTCAGTCACCGGGAACCTGTACGCGCATCTGTTGCGGTCGACCGGCCAGCAGGCGGCGGAGACGGTGGCCGCCGCGATCCCGCGCACAACGGTTTGTCCTCACCCTGTCCTCACCACCGGAACCAACGGCGGCGGGATCGTGAAG
>NZ_CDWTNB010000279.1:0-2917 GCF_977947065.1 Frankia sp. CgJB1 | reverse complement strand
TAGAATAATCAAGTTATTTCAATGCAAATCCCATGAGGTCGAAGTGGACCACCTGCCGGAGTATACCGGTAGAGGTGCATTCCGCTATCCGCACCGGGATGAGCTTACGGCGGTTACCCTCGGGATCGTATTCGAACGCCGCCTGCCATTCTGCCCGGCAGTACGGGGAATTCAGATACTCGGGCGAGAGCACCGCGATCGTGTGCCGGCAGTTCTCCACCCCCTGACCCAGTTGCGGCCGGGGCCGATATGCCAGGCCTGAAGAAACACGCGATAACCGACCTCCTGTAGCTGCCAGGCGATCCATTCGGCCCAGTCCCGGTCGCGCTGGCAGTAGCTGATGAAGAAGTCGCCCTGGTCCACTCGATTCCCACCTGTGAAATCCTCCGCACTGCTCTCTCCAGCTGAAGGATAATCGTACCGCCGTTCCGGGATGAATGCTACCGTTTGTTCGTGGGATGCGCCCCTGAACGCAATGTCATGTAGCCTAAGTTGATCATGTGGTGCAGGGTTGAGCGTGTGGAGCGGGTGTGTCAAGAAAACGACTCTGTCGCACATCTGGTGGTCGTTGACATGACCTGCTATACCACGTGCCCGGACCGGGTCAGCTCCCCCCTGCCAGCATGCGGGTCGATTTCACCGTCCATCGCAGCGGCGACTCCGGGTCCCCCGCTGGTCGGGCTCGACCAGCGCGAGCCGCGCGTCCACCAGGCGCGGGTCCTTCTCCCGCAGCGGTCTGCGGCCCGCGCCCGCCGTGCGGACCCGCCCGGACGGAGGCTGGCCACTGTCCAACGCCGCCGCCCCGCGCGAGACGGTGTCTCCTCCGAGACCCCCGCTGCCCGGGTCACCAGACGAATCCCGCCATGCCCCAACGCCCTGGCATCCGCCCCCAGCACCAGCCGCCGCCGACGCTCGTCCAAATGCGGCAGCAACACCGCGAACTTCTCCGCTAGGACCTCGTCGGTCCCCTCCCTCACAGAGCATGGTCAAAAGCCGAAGTTATTTTCCGGCGGCTCCCTGGTCCGGGGCGGTGATGCACGGTAATTCGGGATGGGCCTGGCCGATGTCGGCGATCCGCAGGTCCACCCAGGCGAGCAGACCAGGAACGGCTACGCCGTGCGGAGGCCGGTCCGCGTAGGGGGCGAGGTTCGCCGCGCCGCGCCGCAGCACGGCCACGCCGCCCTTGACGTTGCCGCGGGCCAGATGGGTGACGCCGACGGCGAGCTGTGCCAGCCCGCGCCACAGCCCGCGCTCGCCGGGGTCGGTCTCCGGACTCTTCCAGACGGCCTCGAGTACCTCGTGTGCCTGGAAGGGAAGTCCCGCGTCGAGGAGTCGCTGGGCCTCGGCGAGTGCCGCGGCCGGCGGTAGCGGGGCCGAGGAGGCGAGCGGCGGCACGCCGGTCTCGCCGTGGGGAAGGGGGCGGCCCAGCGCGTCCCGGGGCCGTTCCCCGGGCCGGGACACCCCGGACCCTGGTTCAGTCGCGGGGTGTGCCCGGGGGACGGGGCGTGTTCCGGGCAGCGGCCGTGTTCCGGACGGTGCGCGTCGCCCGGAGCGGTCCGAAGTGGTCATGCGGTCCACTCTGACCGTCCCTAGCGGGTGGCGCCTCCCGTAGCCGCGCGGACCGGAGTCGTCGCCAGGCAAGACCTGGGGCGCGGTGTCAGCGTCCGCCGGTGTCAGCGGCTGATTGCGGCGCGCAGCGCGTCGGCGCGGTCCGTGCGCTCCCAGGTGAAGTCGGGCAGCGTCCGACCGAAGTGGCCGTAGGAGGCAGTCTGCCCGTAGATCGGCCGTAGCAGGTCGAGGTCCCGGATGATGGCGGCCGGGCGCAAGTCGAAGACCTCCGAGACGGCCCGCGCGATCTCCGGCACCGGCACGGTCTCGGTGCCGAAGGTCTCGACGAACAGGCCTACCGGCTCGGCCTTGCCGATGGCGTAGGCAACCTGCAGCTCCGCCCGCCGGGCGAGGCCGGCCGCGACGACGTTCTTGGCGACCCAGCGCAGCGCGTAGGCGGCCGAACGGTCGACCTTGGACGGGTCCTTGCCGGAGAAAGCACCGCCGCCATGACGGGCGTAACCGCCGTAGGTGTCAATGATGATCTTGCGGCCGGTCAGGCCCGCGTCGCCGATCGGGCCGCCGATCTCGAACCGGCCGGTCGGGTTCACGAGCAGCCGGTAGCCGTCTACCTCCAAGCCCAGGTTCTCCTCGGCCAGCCGCTTGAGCTCGGGGGCGATGACCTGGTCGCGGATGTCCGGAACCAGACGGGTGGCCAGGTCGACGTCGGCGGCGTGATGCGCGGACACGACCACCGTGTCCAACCGGACCGGGCGGTCCCCGTCGTATTCGATGGTCACCTGGGTCTTGCCGTCCGGCCGCAGGTAGGGCAGCAGGCCGGCGTGACGCACCTTCGACAGCCGCTGGGCGAGGCGGTGGGCCAGTGTGATCGGCAGCGGGAGCAGGTCGGGGGTCTCGTCGGTGGCGTAGCCGAACATGATCCCCTGGTCGCCGGCGCCCTGCTGGGCCAGCGTGTCCTCGCCGCCCTCGACCCGTGCCTCATAGGCCTTGTCGACGCCCTGGGCGATGTCCGGGGACTGGGCACCGATCGAGACCAGCACGCCGACGGTCGCGCCGTCGAAGCCGGTGGCGGCGTCGTAACCGATGTCGGTGAGGGTGCGCCGCACGACGGCGGTCACGTCGATGTGCGCGGAGCTGGTGACCTCGCCGGCCACGTGCACGTGCCCGGTGGTCAGCAGTGTCTCCACCGCGACCCGGGAGGTGGGGTCGCCGGCCAGGAACGCGTCGAGCAGGGCGTCACTGATCTGGTCGGCGAGTTTGTCCGGATGGCCTTCGGTGACCGACTCGGAGGTGAAAAGGCGACGGGACATGGAAGGATTCCTCATTTCATGGAACAAGATATGGATTT
>NZ_CDWTNB010000278.1:0-2965 GCF_977947065.1 Frankia sp. CgJB1 | reverse complement strand
GCATTGAGGATACACCACATCCGGTTCCCCGGGCCGGTACATTACGGCCATCGTGTCCAACATGCGCGGTCCAGGCAATGCACCACCGCGGCTCGACCGGCCGCTCAGCGGCGTACACCGGGTCCCGGCGGTCCCGCTGTCTCTGCTGTCTCCGACGCTCCCCGGCGAGGCACCCAGCCCGATGAGTACGCCCGCGCGGGGCGGCCGCCATCCCGTCGGCCCGTCCGGCCGCCCGCCGGCAGCCGCCCCGCAGGCCGGCTCCACCTGACGGACCGAACGATCCGTGTTGCTCTTCATCCCGCTGGCCCTGTGCGCCGCGTTCCTGCTCGCGTCGTCCGCGGCTCTGCAACAACGCGCCGCCGGACGCAGCCGGTTCGCCGCCCGTGACGACCGGGCGCACGCGCTGCCCGGGATGGGGTATCTGGTCGACCTGGCACGCGAGCCTATGTGGCTGCTGGGCTGGCTGACGAACGTCGCCGGGTTCTTCACCCAGGCGCTCGCCCTGCACCTTGGTTCCCTCGCCGAGGTGCAGCCCCTCATGGTCACCCAGTTACTGTTCGCGCTCCCGCTGGGCCTGGCCCGCACCCATCTGCGGATGGCGCGGGGAGCATGGTGGGCGGCGGCATCGATCTGCGTAGGCCTCGCGCTGCTCCTCACGGTCCAGGGACGCCTCCCCGCCCATGCGCCCCTGGACGAATACCGGCTGGTGCTGAGCATCCTCGCGATCATTGCCCTCGCGGCGACACTGACGGTGTTCTCCCGCGGCCGGCGACCAGCGATGCGTGCGGCGATGCTCGGAGTCGGCGCCGGGCTGTTCTTCGCGCTGAGCGCCCTGCTGATGAAGCAGGCCACCGACGAGACCCTGAACGAGGGGATCGGTACCACCGCGACCCACTGGTTCGCCTACGCCTTGGGCGGAGTCACGATAGCCAGCCTCGTACTCGGGCAGATGGCGTTCGCCGTGGGTCCGCTCGCACCGACCGTCACCGCCATGAACATCACCAATCCGACGGTCTCCTACGCCCTCGCCGTGCTCGTCTTCGGGGTACCCGCCCCGGACACCCCCGGGGTTATCACGGGTGTCACGGTGGCGGCCCTGCTGGTCGTGGGCGGGGTCGTCCTGCTCGCCCGCTCGCCCGCCCTGCCACGCCCCACCCGTCGCCTGCCTGACGTCTCTCGCCACGACGCTCCCGCCCCGATGCCCCCGTCCTGATGCCCGTCCTGGCGGGCGACGAGGTCGACAGGTTCGATCATCTTCCCGGCGGGGCAGGATGCCAGGCAGGACATCCGGGCAGGACGACGGGGACGACAGGCTCCGGGGGACCGCCGCGGTCGCTCCGCCCGGTGGCGGCCGACGCGGGGGCAGACCCGGGGGGATCCGGGGAGCCGGCATGGGAACACCGTCCGCACCGTTGCGCTGGACCACCCGATGCGCCATCGCGGGCGGTGGGCCGGCGGGGATGATGCTCGGTCTGCTGCTGGCCCGCGCGGGGGTGGACGTCATCGTGCTGGAGAAGCACGCCGATTTCGCCCGTGACTTCCGCGGTGACACGATTCACCCGTCCACGATGGCAGTGATGGCGGAGTTGGGCCTGCTGACGGACTTCCTTCGCCTCCCGCACACCCGGGCCGCCACGCTGGCTTTGGATATGACGGGCCGGCGCCGGACCGTTGTGGACTTCCGGCACCTGCGGACGCCCTGCCCGTTCATCGCCCTGATGCCTCAGTGGGACTTTCTCACGTTTCTGGCCGAGCGAGCCGCCGCCTATCCGACGTTCCGCCTGGCGATGAGCACCGAGGCAACCGACCTGGTCCGGGCGAACGGACGGGTCGTGGGCGTACGCGCGGCTGGCCCCCTCGGGGAGGTCGAGATCCGGGCGGATCTGACGGTGGCTGCCGACGGCCGGCGCTCGACCTTGCAGTCCCATGCCGGCCTGCCGGTGCGGGAGCACGGCGCTCCCTTCGACGTCCTCTGGTTCCGGCTGCCGAAAGACATGGGCGACGGGTCCGCGAGCGGCCGCCGGGCGGCGAGGGACGGGAACGGGAACGAGGAGGGGAACGGGCATAGGGAGGAAAAGGGGAACGAGCGTAGGGAGGAGGGAAACGGGGACGGATTCACCCTGGCGCACCTCCGCAAGGGCCACGCCCTGATCACCCTGGATCGACGCGACTACTGGCAGTGCGGCATGGTGGTCCGGAAAGGGTCGGCGCAGCGGCAGCCGAAGACGGCCGGCGGGCTGGCGGCGTTCCGTGCGCGGATCATCGCCGCGGCGCCGGCGCTGTCCGGTGCCGTCGACGACCTCACCGACTGGGACCAGGTGAAGACCCTGGTGGTGCAGGTCGACCGGCTTCGCCGATGGTTCCAGCCGGGTCTGCTCTGCATCGGCGATGCCGCCCACGCGATGTCCCCGGCGGGCGGTGTCGGGGTGAACTACGCCGTCCAGGACGCGGTGGCGACGGCGAACCTGATGGCCGCGACGCTGCGGGCCGGGCCGCCCGAGCCGGCCGAGCTGCGGCGGGTGCAGCGCCGGCGGACCTGGCCGGTCGTGCTCATGCAGATGATCCAGGTCCGGCAGGGCGCCTTCCTGGTGCGCCTGCTGGGTGATGACGAGCGGCCGGCGCACGGCGGCAGCCCATCACGCCGGGTCACGCGTGCCCCCATGACGAACGCGGTGGCGAACGCGACGGCAAGAACGGTGACGGGGGCGGTGCGGGCCGGGATGTCCAACCTGGTGACAGCCATGATGTCCCATGAGGTGACCGCCACGGCGGCGCCGCGGATCAGACGGGTGCTCGGGCGGGTCATCGGCATCGGATTCCGGCCCGAACACGTCCGCACCCCCGACGTGTTCGCCAAGAATGCCGGGTACGCCAAGAATGCCGAGGGCGTCGAGCGAGCGAGATGAGCCCGCGCGCCGCCCGTCCGTCGCAGGCGGTGTCGCCTCAGCGGTTACCGAACAGACCG
>NZ_CDWTNB010000277.1:0-3020 GCF_977947065.1 Frankia sp. CgJB1 | reverse complement strand
CCTCGTCCCGCACGCCGCCGAGGGCGACCCGGACGAACGACCGGCCCATGGCCCGGGCGATCGATTCGCCGAGTGATGTCTTGCCGACCCCGGGCGGGCCGGCGAGTGCCAGCACGGCACCGCCGCGCCGGCCACCGACGACGCCGAGACCAGCATCGGCCCGGCGCTTGCGCACCGCCAGATGCTCGATGATGCGGTCCTTGACGTCGTCGAGCCCGGGTCGAGTACCGCGCGGGCCGCGGCGATGTCGTAGGAGTCCTCCGCCCGGACATTCCACGGCAGGTCGAGGATGGTGTCCAACCAGGTGCGGATCCAGCCGCCCTCCGGGGAGGAATCCGACGTCCGCTCCAGCTTGTCGACCTCCTTCAACGCCGCGGCGCGGGCCTTCTCCGGCAGGTCGGCGGCCTTGACGCGGGCCCGGTAGGCGGCCGGTTCGGAGCCGCCGTCGCCGCCCGCGCCGGAACCCGGACCGGAGCCGCCCAGCTCGGCCAGCTCCTTGCGAATGGCGTCGAGCTGGCGGCGCAGCAGGAACTCACGCTGCTGGCGGTCCATGCCCTCCTGGACGTCGCGGCGGATGGTCTCCGCGACGTCCAGTTCGGCCAGATGGTTCTTGGTCCACGCCAGCAGCCGTTCAAGCCTCGTGGCGACGTCCGCGGTGCCCAGCAGCTCGATCTTCTGCGCGGTGGTCAGGTAGGAGGCGTAGCCGGCGGTGTCGGCGAGCGCGGACGGATCGGTGATCGCCGCGACGGAGTCGACGACCTGCCAGGCGCCGCGCTGGCGCAGCAGGTCGGTGACCAGGGCGCGGTACTCCTTCGCCAGGTTCTCGACCTTCGCCGGATCCTCGCCGGTCCGCGCGGGGGCGGCGTCCGCCGGAGCGTCGAGAGTGCCGGACGGCGGCCCAGCCCCCTAGTTCACGACGGCCCCCTCGTTCACCACGGTGTCGCCCCACACGGCGTCGACCCAGGTGACGTCGCCGGGACCCGAGCGCACGCCGCCGACACGGGCCCGGGCGGTTCCGCGGACGATCGCGGCCGAGCCCCCTCGCGGCAACCGGCCGACCTGTTCGATCACCCCGACGGCGGCCACGTCGGCGAGCGTGCCGTCGGTCCTGGGAACCAGCAGCACCTCGGCGGGCCGGCCCGCCGGCTGACCGGAGATCCCCGGCGCCCGCGCGTCGGGAGCGCCGCGGGATCCGCCGGCACGGGCGGCTTCGACGGCGGCTCGGATCTCACCATCGGACATGTCGAGAGACACGATCATGCCCGGTAGCACGACGGCGTCGTCGAGCGGCAGGACGGGCAGCACCCGGATCTGTGGCATGTGGTCCATCTTCACGTGAAGAAATTGAGTCACTTACACTGAAGTCCTTTTAGCTTACCGTTGTTCCCGGGATTGATCGCTGAGGGCGAACGCTTCTCGTTCGCGCCCTGATGATCAAAGAATTCGCCGGAAGGATCGAGGGTGGCCCGTGGTTGCGCGGGTTGGTAGTTGCATCTACAGGTAGAGGCGCCGGGATGAGCTGCTCGAGCAGGTGGAGCTGCTCGAGCAGGTCGACCGGCGATCGTGAGCCCGCCAGGAGGACGACATGCCTGCCGTCACCGCCGATACCGTCCGCCTGCCTCGGCTGGCTGAGCCCGCGCTCGGCAAGGTCGACCGTCCGGTGCGGAGGGTGACCGCCGCGCCCACCGGGCTGGAGGGCGAGGGCTTCCCGGTGCGTCGGGCCTTCGCCGGAGTACGGCTCGCCGAGCTGGATCCGTTTATCCACATGGACGAGATGGGCGCCGTCGACTACGGGCCGGGCGAGCCCAAAGGAACCCCGTGGCATCCCCACCGCGGATTCGAGACCGTCACCTACATGATCGACGGAACCTTCCAGCACCAGGACTCGCACGGCGGCGGTGGACTGATCGCCGACGGCGCCACCCAGTGGATGACCGCCGGCGCGGGCATCCTCCACATCCAGACGCCGCCGGAGAAGCTTGTCGTCAGCGGCGGCCTGTTCCACGGTGTCCAGCTCTGGGTGAACCTCCCGGCGAAGGACAAGTTCTCCCCGCCGCGGTACCAGAACCTCGAGGGTGGCCAGGTCTCCCTGGTGTCCTCGCCGGACGGCGGTGCCCTGCTGCGGGTCATCGCCGGTGACGTCGGGGGCCACCGGGGCCCGGGTGCCACGCATACCCCGATCTCCGTCGTCCACGCGACGCTGACCCCCGGCGCGGCGGTGCACGTGCCGTGGAACCCCGAGTTCAACGCGCTCGCCTACGTCCTCGGTGGCCGTGGGACGGTGGGCCCGGACGCCACGGTGATCCGGGCCGGTCAGCTCGCGGTCCTCGGAACGGGGGATCTGCTCGGTGTCGCCGCGGACGACCGGCAGGACGCGTCCTCGCCGAACCTCGAGGTCCTGCTGCTGGGCGGTCGGCCGATCCGGGAACACGTCGAGGTGTACGGCCCGTTCGTCATGAACACCTGGGCCGAACTGCGCCAGGCCGTCGAGGACTATCAGGCCGGCCGGCTTGGGGTCATTCCGGCGAACGCACTGATGCCGCATCGCGTCTGAACCCGATGGCATTTCCGGGTTCCCGTGCGGACCTGAGGTGAAGAGCGTCCCGTCATCCGCCTGGCGCCCCGCACGATGCCCGCCCCCGCCTCGTACCAGCTCCGCCGCATCCCCCGTCGTGCTTCCATATGCCACCGTGCGTGCTTCCGTAGGCCACGCCCGTGTCGGTCGAAAATATGGATCGTATGGTGGATAAGGATTCGGAATGAAATAACTTGTTCACTTCGGGGTCCTCGCGAGCCCGTGACCTGCGAAGACGCATATTGGCTTGCATTAATTACTTCATTACGAATTCTAAGTGTTCGGCGCCGTCGACGGATCTCATGACGCGGGCGAGGGGCGGGGCATGTGGCAGGAAGCTGGATCGACGGGATCGGGACCCGACGGGGGGCCGCGGCCACGGCGGGCGGAATGGCCGGGGGCGAGTCTCAATGCCGCTTCCACTAGTTGGATCTTGATGGTCGTC
>NZ_CDWTNB010000276.1:0-3024 GCF_977947065.1 Frankia sp. CgJB1 | reverse complement strand
AGGTCAACCGGCCGCCGCGAAGCCCAGGGCGGCCAGTAGCCGGGGACCGACCGTGGTGCTCGTTCCCGCTCCGAGCGTGAGCAGTAGGACCCCCCGCGACGCCTCGTCGCTCAGGGCGGCGCGGACGTCCGTGGCGAGTCGTTCGACGAGTTCGGACCAGGACACGTAGTACGTTGCCGCCGGCTCGCTCACCCGCTTGACCAGGTCGACGGCATGCAGACCGAGGTCGTCGGTCTCGCGGGCGGCGTAGATGTCGGTGACGTACACCCGGTCGGCGTCGCTGAACGCGGCCGCGAAGTCATCCAGCAGCGCGGCGAACCGACTGAACGTATGTGGCTGGAGTACCGCCCAGATCTGCCGTCCCCGAGCCCGCGAACGGGCCGCGGCGAGCGTCAGACGGACCTCCGTCGGATGATGCGCGTAGTCGTCGATCACCTCCAGGCTGCCCGGACCTCCGGCGGGCCCGGTGCCGGTGCTGCCGGTGCTGCCGTTCCAGAAGCCCACGAACTCGAACCGTCGGGCCGCGCCGGTGAAGGTCGTCAGGGTGGTGAGGGTCTGGGCGGGAGCGACTCCCAGTTCGGTGGCGGTGGCGAGGACCGCGAGGGCGTTCAGCACCGAGTGTCGGCCGGGTATCGTCAGGGTCAGCGCACCGACCTCCTGGCCGGCCCGCAGGACGGTCGCCCCGGTCATGTCGTTCCCCGCGGTGGTGACGACGTCGACCGCGCGCCAGTGGCGTTCCGGCTCGAAGCCGTAGTCGATCACCGCGACGTCCTTATTCACCGCGACGTCCTTGCCGGGCCGCTGGCGACCCAGCTCGGTGAGGACGGCGACCACCCCGGGATGATCTCCGCAGACAACCAGTCGTCCACCCGGCCGGACCCGTCGGGCGAACGCGGCGAAGGCTGCCCGGACCGATGCCTCGTCGGGGAAGACGTCGGGGTGCTCCCACTCAACGTTGGTGATGACGGCGATGCTCGGGTCGAGGCCCGCGAAGGCACCGCCGTACTCGTCGGACTCCAGGACGAAGACGTCGCCGGAGCCGGCCAGCGCGTTCCCCCCCAGCTGTGACACCTCTGCGCCGATGACCGCCGTGGGATCCAGCCCGGCGGCGCGCAGGACCAGGGTGAGCATCGCCGAGGTGGTCGACTTGCCGTGCGAACCGGCGACGGCGACCAGCCGGTACCCGGCGGTGAGCTCCGGTAGCCATTCCGAACGGCGGCGCACGGGCAGACCGAGCGCGCGGGCGGCGACGATCTCCGGATGGTCGTCGGGCAGCGCGCTGGACGCGACCACGACATCCGCACCGGCGAGCTCGGCGGCGACGGCGGCCGGACCGGGCGTGGCCCCGATCCGGATCGGCACCCCCCGTGCGCGTAGGGTCGCCACCCGGGGCGAGTCCTCGGAGTCACTGCCGCTCACCGTCCCGCCGCCCGCGAGATGGATCTGGGCCAGCGAAGACAGGCCGCTGCCTCCGATGCCGAGGAAATGGACGTGCTGGGTGCGCTGACCGGTCACGGGAGGCAGTACACCATCATCGGCTCCGGGGATGGTGAGGTCCCTTGATCCGTGGCACGGCCGGGTGCCGGGATCCGTACATTGAGCGGGACCCGTACATTGAGACGAAGCCCTCGCCGGCTGTCCAGGGGAGGTCGCCAGAGGCGAGCCACGGCTACCACAGACCCCTTCCGGGGCGGGGGCCCCCGCATGGTGGCGAAGCCACCGTGCGGGGAAAGTCGTGACGCGCCGACAGCGTCCTTGACCACCGCCGGAGCCGTGCCTACTGTCCGATCCACAGTCGGAAGTTGACATAACTGTAACCGTCTAGCTGACGGTGAAGGTTGAGGCTTCGACTGCTTTCCCGCTCGCCGCGTGGCTCCGCCTTCCCGCGGCGGCGCAGGGGCGGGGTAACCCCCGTCCGACCACCGACGCCGCTGGAGGACCGACACCGCATGGCTGCCCCACAGAACTATCTCGCGGTCATCAAGGTCGTCGGGATCGGTGGTGGTGGCGTCAACGCCGTCAACCGGATGATCGAAGTCGGTCTCAAGGGCGTCGAGTTCATCGCCATCAACACCGACGCCCAGGCCCTGCTCATGAGCGACGCCGACGTGAAACTCGACGTCGGCCGTGAGCTCACCCGAGGCCTCGGCGCCGGAGCCGACCCCGAGGTCGGCCGCCAGGCTGCCGAGGATCACCGGGAGGAGATCGAGGAGGTCCTCAAGGGGGCCGACATGGTCTTCGTCACCGCGGGTGAGGGTGGTGGCACGGGTACCGGCGGTGCGCCGGTCGTCGCGAACGTCGCCCGCTCCCTCGGAGCACTCACCATCGGTGTGGTCACCCGGCCGTTCACCTTCGAGGGTCGGCGCCGGGCCACCCAGGCTGACACCGGTATTGACACTCTTCGTAATGAGGTCGATACCCTCATTGTCATCCCGAACGACCGTCTGCTGGCGATGACGGACCGGGACATCAGCGTTCTCGACGCCTTCCGCAGCGCCGACCAGGTGCTGCTCTCCGGTGTCCAGGGCATCACCGACCTGATCACCACGCCCGGCCTGATCAACCTGGACTTCGCCGACGTCAAGACGGTCATGTCCCATGCCGGCAGCGCCCTGATGGGCATCGGACGGGCCCGCGGCGACGACCGGGCCACCGTCGCCGCCGAACAGGCCATCGCGTCCCCCCTGCTCGAGGCGAGCATGGACGGGGCCCAGGGGGTGCTGCTCAACATCTCGGGTGGGTCGGACCTCGGCCTGTTCGAGATCAACGCGGCCGCCGAACTGGTCGCCGACGCGGCCCACCCGGAAGCGAACATCATCTTCGGTGCGGTCATCGACGACGCACTCGGGGACGAGGTGCGGGTAACGGTCATCGCCGCCGGCTTCGACACCGTCCAGGACCGGCGGACCCGCACCCTCAACGCCGCGGGGCAGCGGCGCCCGCCGGGGCCGGCCGGCGGGTCGGCTGCCGGGCCGCCGACCGTGGCCCCCCCGGCCACCTCGCCCGCGACAACGATCCTGCCGC
>NZ_CDWTNB010000275.1:0-3026 GCF_977947065.1 Frankia sp. CgJB1 | reverse complement strand
GGCCCGAGCCGGAGCACGCGGTCGGCGGCGGCCAGGACGGAGGGACGGTGGGAGATCACCACGAGGGCGGCCTGCGGCGACCACACGCGCAGCCCCCGCAGGATCGTCGCCTCGGTCACGGCGTCGACAGCCGCGGTCACGTCGTCGAGGATGAGCACGTCCGGCCGGCCGATCAGCCCGCGGGCCAGGGCCAGCCGCTGGGCCTGGCCGCCGGAGACGGTCGCCCCGCGTTCTCCGAGCTCGGTGTCGTAGCCGTCGGGCAGGCTCAGCACGAAGTCGTCGACGGCGGCGACCGCGCAGGCCGCCCGCAGCTCGTCCAGCTCGACCTCGCGGCCGACCCGGAGGTTGTCCGCCACCGTGCCGGCCAGGATCAGGGGCCGTTGGGGAACCAGGCCGATCCGGCGGGCCAGCTCGAGACGGGAGACCCGCCGCAGGTCGACGCCGCCCAGGCTGACCGAGCCGGTCGCCGGGTCCTCCAGTCGGCAGAGCAAGCGGGCGAGCGTGGTCTTGCCGCCGCCGGTCGGTCCGGTCACGGTGACGAACTCGCCCGGACCGACGCGCAGGTCGACCGGTCCGAGCACCCGCCGGCCGTCGCGCCGGGCGGTCAGCCCGGCGGCGAGCAGGGCCCCGCCTGGCGGCGGGGTCTCGGCGTCGGCCGGGTCGTCGTCAGTGACAGGGGTCTCGAGGATCTCGGCGATGCGCCCGGCCGCGACCCGGGCCTGGCCCCGGGCCGAGAGCAGGTCGACCGCGACCGTGACCGCCAGCGTCAGGGTGGTCATCCAGGAGGTGAAGGCGACCAGGCCGCCGACGGTGAGGCCGCCGCGCAGCGCCACCGTCCCCCCGATGGCCAGGCCGGCCGCGATCGCCAGCCGGGGGACGGCCGGCGGGACGGCGGTCCAGGACGCCGAGATGCGCGCGGCGGTCATGGTGTGGTCGGTGAGGACCGCGCTGCGGTCGTGGTGGCGACGGGCAAGAGCCGCCTCACCGCCGAGGCCGCGCACCGCGGCGCTGGCCGAGAGCAGGTCCTCCACCGCGTCGGCGCGGGCGGCGAACGCCTCGGAGAGCTTCTCGTTCGCCGCGTCGAAGCGGCCGGGGAAGTAGGCGTTGGCCAACACGGCCAGCGGGATCGTCACCACCCCGACGATCAGCAGTGGCCAGTCGAGCAAAGCGAAGGCGGGCAGGACCACCACGATGGTCACGACGATCCGGACCCAGATGGCGAGGCTCTGCACCCACAGCCGGATCAGGTCGACGTCGCGGGTGACCCGGGTGGCCAGGTCACCGTGCCCGTAGCGGGCCATGGCGGGGCGGTCGAAGGCGGCCACCCGTTCGACCAGCGCGGCCCGCAGCGCGTGCGCGACGCGGTTCGCGGCCCGGCCCGACCACCACAGGCCGCCAGCGCCGCCGAGCATGAACACCACGGCGACGACCGCCGTCGGGACGGCCCAGGTCAGCGTGCCGTGGACCGATCGCGGGGTGATGCCCTGGTCGAGCGCGCGCTGAATGCACCAGGGGAGAGCGAGCATCGCCGTCTGCTGGACCACCGTGGCCGCGCCGCCGAGGGCGAGTTGCCCCCGCCGCGCCGACAGCTGCGTCCTGAGCAGTCGCTTACCCGTCGCGCCGTCCAACCCAGCACCGTCCTGACCGGTTCGTGCCCGCGTCGTCCGACGACCGTCCGGCGCACCGGCGTCCGGCACCGGCGTCCGATGTCGGGCCGGCGGGATCGGGAGCCCGTGCCCGCCTGGTCGAAGACAGCGGGCAGCGGCTACCTGCCCGATAAAGTCAGGTATAGCTAACCTAAGTAACCCAGCCCCGTCAACCCATCTGGACGGACCGGCTCGGCTCCGTGAGCGGGTCGGCCGTTCCGCCGGACGTGGGCGCCGGGACGGCCACCGCCGGGCTCTGGGCCAGGCGCACCGCCGGGCCGGCGCCGCGGCCGCAGCGGGATCACCAGCGGCGTCCCCGACTCCGGATCGGTGATAATCCGGCAGGCCAGGCCGAAGACGTCCGCGACGAGCGCGGCGGTGACGATCTCGGCCGGCGGCCCCTGGGCGACGATCCGCCCGTCCCGCATCGCCACCAGGTGGTCGGCGTACCGGCTGGCCTGGTTGAGGTCGTGCAGCACCGCCACTAGCGTGTGGTCGCCGCCGGCGAGCAGCTCGGCGCACAGGTCCAGCACTTCGACCTGATGGGCGATGTCGAGGAACGTCGTCGGCTCGTCCAACAGCAGGATCGGCGTCCGCTGGGCCAGGACCATCGCCAGCCACACCCGCTGGCGCTGGCCGCCGGACAGCTCGTCGACCAGGCGGTCGGCCAGGTCGGCGACGGCGGTCCGGGCCATCATCTCGGCCACGACCCGCTCGTCCTCCCGCGACCACTGGCGCAGCAGCCGCTGGTGCGGGTAGCGGCCGCGGGCGACCAGGTCGGCCACGGTGATGCCGGCCGGCGCGGTCGCGGACTGGGCCAGCAGGCCGAGCCGGCGCGCGACCTCCTTCGTCGAGTACGACGAGATCAGCGCGCCGTCGAGGTGCACCGCGCCCGCCTTCGGCCGCAGCAGGCGGACCAGCGCGCGCAGCAGCGTCGACTTGCCGCAGGCGTTCGGTCCGACGATGACGGTGAACGCCCCGTCCGGGATGTCGATCCCCAGCTCGCGGGCCACCACCCGCTGGTCGTAGGCCAAGGTGAGGCCGCGCGCGCTCAGCCGCGTCATGGGGCGTCCTCCGTCATCGGCTCGGTCCCGTCCGCCGGTGGGCGCCGCGCGCCCCGATGCGGCGTCACGCCCGCCGCCGTTGCCGGATCAGCAGGGCGGCAAGGTAGACCCCGCCGATGGCGCCGGTCGCCACCCCGACCGGGAGCTGGGTCGGGGCGAACAGGCGCTGGGCGGCCAGGTCACCGACCGTCACCAGTGCCGCCCCCGCCAGCGCGGTCGAGACCAGCGGCGGCGCGGAGGCCGCCGTGAGCCAGCGGGCCAGCGGCGGCGCGCTCAGCGCCACGAAGCCAACCGGCCCGGCGGCGGCCGTCGCGAC
>NZ_CDWTNB010000274.1:0-3093 GCF_977947065.1 Frankia sp. CgJB1 | reverse complement strand
AATCCTATGCGATCCGAATATCCGACCGATAGTTTCACGAGAAAAAGGAGCATAGCATGGAAGGCAAGGAAACCGACGAGGAGTTCGACGCTCGCCGTTCACAGGAGTTCGATGAAGGGATGGACCGACTCCAAACCTTCGACCCGGATAAATGGGAGGCCGTCAAGAAGCGGATGCGCGAGAAGGAGAAAGAGGAGATCAAGCGAATCTTCGGCGACAAGAAGCCCACTCTGTATGTCGATCGCTATACCGACCTGTGAGGCTTCGCGGCTGATCCTGGCGGCCCGACAGAGTCGTCGGGATCGGGTGGAGTCAGATCGGCGCTGAGATCGTACGCAGAGATCCGGGGACGGCTACCAGATGGCGTACTGGTCGCCCGGAGCAGGCTCCGTGCCTTGTGCGCGCCGAAGGCGGCGAGAGTGGCCGAGTGGCGGCGGCCGAGGCCGGCCGGCGGAGCCAGTGGGCTGACGTAGGCGAGCCCATCGGCCTCCACGGCGGCCATCGCGTCGTAGATCGCGAGGATGCGGGCCTTCGTCCGCTCGAACCGCTCCGGATCGTTGTTCCGGAAGGCCCGGAAGCTGTCCAGGATGTAGCCGACGTCATCCCGGTCAACGCCGTAGAGGTGGAAGTAGGCGGTATCCAGCTCCGCCCGCAGCTCGAACCGGCGTTCCTCGTCCCAGACGAACGGCGGCCCGGAATCACCCAGGTCCTCGGCGAAGGGCCGCATGTCCCAGGCGGTGTACGTCAGCTCCAGCACCCGCGCCTCGATCCACCGCGCCGGTGCCTCCCCCGCCAGCCACCCCACCGGCTCGTCATACCGCTCCGGCGGCAGCACGGGAAGCTGCTTCATGAGAAAGTACTTGAACGAGGTGCCAGCGAATTTCTGTCGGGCACAGTAATCGAGCACGAACACGGAGAAGTTTGCCTGCAGAAGGGCTCCCCGTTCGGATGGCGATGCGAGGAGGAACTTGTCTCCCACGGCGTAACGCGGAATCGCGCCGCTGATCAAGGTCCGTTCGTCGGAGGCGCGGGCGATGTCGCGCCAGCCGAGCAGCCAGCCGCGGTCCCACCGCTCGCCGAGCGTCTTCTCGACCTTCTCCTCGGCGACCCAGTAGCGCGGCAGCGTGACGAAGTCCGGGTCGGCGTGCTGCTTGGGCGTCGTCCGGGGCAGGGTTCCCATGTTCGCCTGAGCTTGGGTCTGCCCCTCGTACGTTCCCAACCGATGGTCAAAATGGTGGACCATCTTCGCCTCGATCAGCGGGAGCATGTACTCGGCGTCCTCGCCCGACCCTCGCGTGAAGACGTTATCGTTGGCCATGTGCAGCATGGCTTTGAACAAGATATTCCACGGGTTCGACGGCGGCGCATCCTGCCAGAGGATCGGTACGCGGCGATAGATGTCCAGGGTGATGCGGGCGTCTCGCGGGGACCGGAAGATCGAGACGGTCCTGGTGTTCGGGTTGAGGAGACGGATCTCGGCCGGTGTCATGGTGAACAGGCGGTCGGCCACGTCGACCATCCGCCGTGATCCGAAGGCGAACGGCACCCGGTCGGCTCCGGCCTGACGCCCGGCGAGAGTGAGAAGGCAGAACCGGACTCGGTGGTCCACCGCGCGGCTGAGTAGGAACTCCTCGTTCTCGAACTCCACCAGCCCGGCGAGCGACTCCTGCTCGACGACGTCCTGGAAGAACGGTGCGGTCGTGGCGTCGGTGGCGATGCCGGTGGGCAGCACCAGGCCGGCACGACCGTGCGGGCCGAGGACGGTCCGGGCCGTCTCGGCGAAGACAGCGTAGGTGTTGACGTCGCCGCGGCCGGTGAGCGGGTAGCGGCCCGAGTCCCGCAGCAGTTGCGACCAGCCGGCGGACTCCCGCAGGTGATCCTGGAAGTCAGCGTACAGGGCACGGTCGGAGGCGAACTCGCTCTCCTTCAGCGCGTCGATCAGGTGCTGCCGGGCCGCCTTGTTCGGGGCCTTGGCGATCTTCTCGTCCCGGTGCGCGAAGAACTCCTTCTCCTGGAGCTTCACCCGCTCCCACGGCGGGTTACCCAGGACGCAGGAGAAGCCGCCGCGCCAGCCGATGCCCGGGTTCGCGTCGGGAGCGTCCGGATCGTCATCCGTGCGGAAGACATCCGGGAACTCCAGATGCCAATGGAAGAAACGGTACCGGTCCGTGATGTCGTCCAGGAGCTTCGCCAGCTCCGGTGACAACTCCTTCGAACCAGCCATCAGCGGATACAGGAGCTGATTCGTGATCGCCGGTGGCCCACCCTCGTGCTTCGGCCAGACGAACGCGGCGCACCAGGCGTTGGCGGCCAGCAGGTGGAGGCGGCGCTCGGGCATGGCCTTCAGGGCTTCGTACCGCCGCGCCTGCTCACGGACATCCGACAGGGACAGTGCACGCAGATCGATGATCTCACGCAGCTCCTGCCGACCGCGCAGGTTGGCGAAGTGACTGATGTCGGCGGATTTCCGCGCCTCCAGGAAGACCGCACCGTGGTTGTCGGCCAGCAGTGCCCTGACCCGGCTGGCATCATCGTCGCCGAACGCCTTGAAGGCGGCGTCGGGGATTCCCCCGTCCAGCAGCATCGGGGTCACGCCGAGCAGGGCGTTGCCGACCTTGATGTGATGTTCGAGGTAGGCGAGCGGGCGGTTCGGCTCGACGGACGCCAGCCACAGCGAGAACTTGGTGATCTCGACCGCCAGCGGGTTGATGTCGACCCCGTAGACGCACCGCGCGACGACCTCGGGCAGGATCTTCACGATCTCCGCCCGGGACGGTTCGTCGTCTCCCCGGTCCATGATCGCGTATCTGCGGGCGATCCGGTGCGCGGCGGCGGCGAGGAAGTGCCCGGAGCCGCAGGCCGGGTCCACCACGGTGATCCGCAGGAGGTCCGCGGGAATGCCGGAGGCCGCGTACCGGTCGATCACGGGGTCCAGCGCGGTCCTCAGCAGCGAGTCGATGAGCGCGTTCGGGGTGAAATACGAGCCGGTGGTCTTGCGTTCGTTGCCCGGCGCGTCGACGAGACGGAACCGCCGGGCCGGCAAATCCGGGTCCGGCACCAGTTCCAGCAGCGACTCGTAGAGCCTGTCCTGGA
>NZ_CDWTNB010000273.1:0-3229 GCF_977947065.1 Frankia sp. CgJB1 | reverse complement strand
ACCCCGGAGGATCAAGACCCTGCCCCTACAGGTCCCGGCACCGACCAGGCAGCCGCCCCAGGCCAACGGGGCTGTAGAGCCCAGCGGGCCGGGACTCTCCCGCCCGCTGGGTCGGTCTCTTCAGCTATCCCGCCGCTTCCTCCTGGACGTAGCGGGCCAGCACGGCTTCGATGCGGTCGACTAGCCGGAAGTCCAGGTCGGTGATCCGCTGCCCGGCGCTGTAGGTGGTGAGACTGAACGTCAGTTCTCCCCAGCGCAGTTCGACGTCCGGGTGGTGCTCCAGTTCCTTCGCGGACTCGGCCACCGTGCCGAGAGCTTCGATCGCGGCATAGTACTCCACGGGGAACGTCTTGTGGATCTCTTCGCGGTCGGTGGCCTTCACCCATCCGTCCAGCGCGGCCAGGCGTCGGGGGACTTCCTCGGCCGGTAGCGGGTCGCGCAGTCCCACGCTCGTTGTCCCTTCCTACAGTGTCGCCAGCAGAGCTTTGACCTGTCGTCCGGTCTCATGGTCATACCATGGCGTGAGGTGGCGCCAAACGCCGTGGAGCTCCTGCCGTAGCCGTGCCGAACTGGTCTCCCTGGCGACGGTGACCGCGTGCGTCACCGCGTCCGCGGCGGCCTCTGGGTTCCCGGCCTGAGCATGCGAGGTGGCCTGCCGTGCCTGGTAGACGCCCTTGTCCCGGCGGGCTGCGGCGGGCAGGGCAGAGATGACCTGCTCCCACAGCGGCAGGGCCTCGCGACCGAGACCGAGACGGTTGTAGCAGGTGGCCCGCTGCACCTCGATGTAGCCGGGGGTGCGCCGGCAGGTGTTGAACCATGGATAGTCGTCATCGACGCGGACCAGCAGCGCGGCGGCCTTGTCCAGGGCGTAGTCTGCGCCGCGCCGGTCGCCGATGAGGGCGTAGCCGTGGGCTGTCTGCTGCATCGCCTGTACCCGGACCTTCGCACACAGGCCGTTCTCGTCCGTCAGGGCCGCGCTGGTCAGGTCGAGGGTGCCGGGTCCGTCCTGCTGGTCAGTACAGATCATCGCCTTGTTCGTCAGGGTGTGCCGGACGAGCTGGGTGTCTCCCACCCGGTGAGCGAGTTCGAGAGCCTGGTTCGCCCAGTGCGACGCGCTCACGAGGTCCCCGGCATCCTGGTAGAGCCAGGTCGTCAGGCCCGCGTAGGCGACGCTCGTGCGCAACAGGGCGTGCCGTTCAGGGCCCCGGGCCACACGCAGGAACTGCCGGATGAGTTCCTGCTGCACCAGCACCGACGGAATCACGGTGTGCGGCCCCAACGCGGCATCGGCCCGGTAGTAGCCGTCAAGCTGAGCCGCCAGATACTCGATGGCCTCAGGCGCAACCTGCTGATACGACGCCAAGGGCATGACCGCGCCCCCAACCAGGAACCCGGCACCGCTTCCCGCGAGGAACGTGCGCCGGCCGATGGCCACGATGACCACCTCCCCTACGTGTGCGATCACCCGGTACGGGTCGACCGGCGGACCCGCACTGTCTGCTGGCGGTACCCCGAGGATGCCGGGAACCGCCGGTGCAGTTGGCGAGACCACCGGGGCAGGGGCGAGAGCCGCCTCGCTGGAGCGTGGCCGTGGGAGCTTGAACCACAGCGTGTCTTCCGGGATGCGCAGGACCTCGGCCCACCGGATGAGCTTCGTAAGGTCGGTCACCGGCTCACCCGACTCGATGCGGCTCAACTGGGTCTGAGTGATGCCCATCCACCCGGCCACCGTCTCCTGAGACAGGACAACGGTGTGATGAGGGTGGTTGCGGTAGGCCGCGATCACCCGGCCCATGTGCCGCTCATCGAGGGCGTCCCAAAGAATTCGTAATGAAATAATTAATGCAAGCCAATATGCGTCTTCGCAGGTCACGGGCTCGCGAGGACCACGAAGTGAACAAGTTATTTCATTCCGAATCCAAAGCTGATCGGAGGCGGTCCAGGATTCGACCGGCACCTCCGACGCAGCCGTGCCACGTTCCCGAGCCCGGCGCTGGCAGGGCTCACACGATCCCCGGTCGTTGTCCCGGGCAAGGCGGGTGCCACACCGGCAGTAGCGAGAATCGTCTACCTGGTCACTCATCGCAGTGACGCCCCTTCGTGACCTCCCAGGCCCGGATCGTGCTCACGCAGTCTATCCAGCGCCGCGGGCCGCTCAATACCTGCGATGCATGGCGCCCATGCATTCCACGTCTAGTGATCACGAATCGTTGATTTCACACTTGCCCCCAGGCCCCGAGGCCGGGTCGAGGAAAACAGTTCTTCAGATGACTACGGCGGGCTCCTCGGCCTCGGGTGCCGCTCCAGGCGGAACGTCGAACGAGGGAGAAGGCGGACGGTGGAACGGATGAGCGGAGGCTGGCCGGGTATCCCGCGACTGTCAGGTGATGTTCCCTTGAGGATTCTGCGATTGCAGAGCGACGTTGCCGTCACCGCGATGGAAGAGCTGGAAAGCAAGCTCATCGACTACAAGGGCCATGTCCCAGCCGAGCCCCTTGAATACGCCGCACTACTGGAACGAATCGAGAACATCACGGAGGAGGCTCGATGGATCAAGAACCAAATAGTCAAGATCACGGATGGAGGGGAACTGAACTCGGGGAAGTGATCGCCCGGCGCATCCGGCCCTACGCTGTCCTGAACGTCTACGGTGTGCAGGTCGCCACCTTCGCCACCTGGAACGACGCACACGTCTGGGCACACGAGAAACTACAGGACCCCGACGTCATTCTCCCCTTGGAGGTGGAGGACCGGACGCAGCGGATCACGCGGCGCATCACACGAGAGACGTGCGAACTCATCGCCTGGAGGATCTTCACGAAGGTCGGCGGCTGCGAGCCGATGAACGGAGCGGCCGACCCATCGCCTCGCACCCTCGACGAGAATCAGCCCTATAGCAACTCCCCTGTGTAATTCCCTCCTGATCTGGGAGTCGACCGAACGTGGACGAGATGGACGGCAGCCTGACCCTCGACCTGGCCGCGCCCGCGACGATCGTCGCCGAGCCTTCGGCGAGGAGACGCATTGAGCAGTACTTCCTGGCGGTCAACAACGCATTCCCGTCGGCGCACGATGTGGCGACCATCGTCATCACTCACATGCTGCCCGACTGACCCTTCTTCCTGGACGCGGTGGCGCGAGGGAACGATCTGATATCGATTCTTCCCAAGCCGAAGTCCTGTGACCCGGCGACGCGGGCCACCATCAGCGGCCGGTACCACTGCGATGA
>NZ_CDWTNB010000272.1:0-3239 GCF_977947065.1 Frankia sp. CgJB1 | reverse complement strand
GCCGTCGGTGACGACCACGAGCAAGGCCCGCCGCGCCGGATCACGGCGCCGTTCGGCGCGCAGGACCTCACCGGCGAGGCCCAGCCCGGCGGCCAGCGGGGTCCGCCCGCCGGTGGGCAGCGCGCGCAGCCGGGCCGCGCCCACCTCCACGCTCGAGGTCGGCGCGAGCACCACCTCCGCCCCCAACCCCCGGAAAGTGATCATCCCGATCCGGTCGCGGCGCTGGTAGGCGTCGACGAGCAGGGCCAGCACGGCCGTGGTGACCAGGGTCATCCGCGTGCGGGCGGCCATCGACCCGCTGGCATCGACGACGAACAGCACCAGGTTGCCCTCCCGGCCGACGCGCACGGCGCCACGGCGGTCCGCCGGGACCAGCACGAGGCCAGGTCCGCACCGGCCGCGGGAGGCCTGGAACGGGGCGGCGGCGAGCAGGGTCGCCGGCAGATGCAGGCCGGGTGCGTCCGCGGCGGTGGTGACGAGCGCGCCGCGGCTGCCGCGGGCCGGGGACCGACGCCCGGTGGTTCCCGAGGAGGTTCCGAGACCGGCGACGGTGAGCAGCCGCGGCCGAAACGCCGCCGCCGGTGCGCCGGCGAGCCGGGACGAGGCCGCCGCCGCGGTCGAGGCCGCCATCGCGGTCGGAGACATCGACGGGGACGGGGACGGGGACGGGGACGGTCGTGCCGACCACCGGTCCCCGCCATTCCCGTCCCCCGCACCGCCGCCGCCGTGGGGACCGCCGTCACCACCGGGCGCGCCCCCCGAACCGCCGCCGTCGGGCGGGTCGTCATCGGGGCGCGCACCGTTCACCGGTACACCGGACTCCCCGGCTTCGCGTTCGGCCCCGACGCGCTCGTCGAGACCGGCCAGGGCCTCGTCGAGGACGGCGTCGAGGGTCTCGTCGTCCATTCCGGGGGCGTCGAACGGCCCGCGGCGGCGGCGATGCGGTAGCGCGAGACGGGCACCGGTACGGATGTCGGCGGCGAGCACCGTGGTCCGTCCCGCCCACGCGGCGAGTGCCATCGCGGTCTTGGCCAGCACCACGTCGGCGCGCATGCCGTCGACGTCGCAGCCGGCGCAGATGGCGGTGACGGCCCGCAGCGCCGCGTCGGTGAGCCGGACCGTGCCGAGCCGGCCGCGGGCGGCGACGACCCGGGCCGCGAGTTCCGCCTCCGCGTCCGCCCAGGTCGCGGCGAACCCGGCCGGGTCGGCTTCGAACGCCAGCCGGCGGCGGACGACCTCCGCGCGCACCGCCGGGTCACGGCTGGCCGCGACGTGCACGGTCAGCCCGAACCGGTCGAGCAGTTGCGGACGCAGCTCGCCCTCCTCCGGGTTCATCGTCCCGACCAGCAGGAACACCGCCGGATGGCGCACCGACACCCCGTCGCGTTCGACGTGGGCGACCCCGAAGGCGGCGGCGTCGAGAAGCAGGTCAACGAGATGGTCCCCCAGCAGGTTGACCTCGTCGACGTAGAGCAGCCCGCGGTGGGCGGCGGCGAGCAGACCCGGGCGCAGGACGCTGACCCCGTCGGCCAACGCCCGGTCCAGATCGAGGGAACCGGTCACCCGGTCTTCGGAGGCGCCCACGGGCAGTTCCACCAGCCGGGCCGGACGGGTCAGTGACGACGACGGCGACGGCGACGGCGCGGGATGCGGGCCGTCGGGGCAGTCCGGTGACGGCGCGTCCGGCGCGCAGGAGAACCGGCAGTCCTCCACGACCGCCACCGGGGGCAGCAGGGCGGCTAGGCCGCGCACGGCGGTGGACTTGGCGGTGCCCTTCTCCCCACGCACGAGGATTCCGCCCAGCGTGGGGGAGACCGCGTTGAGCAGCAGGGCCAGGCGCAGGTCGTCCATACCGACCACCGCCGATAGCGGGAAGCTCACCACGGTGTCGACGCCGTCGAGGCGAGCGGGTGTCGCCGGTGCACCGTGTGCGGCTGACAGGATCGACACGACCGGCACGACGGACACCGATGCGGCGCGTACGACGGGTGCGGCGCGTACGACGGGTGCGGCGCGTACGGCCGGGATGGCCGACGTGGCCGGTCTGGCAGTGGTACGGGCATGCCGGGGTCCTCCCAGGGTCCTCGCCCATGGTCATCACGGCGACGGCCGGAGTATCCTGGCTCCCGGATCAACGCGCACCTTCGGCCTTCCAGCCGCCGCTGCGGCCGTGGCCCGTCGCCCCGTCCGGGCGGCTCGGGGTTCCTCTCCGGACCCCTGGTCGGGCGATCGCCGGGCATGCCCGCCTCCTCGCCGGCGAGCATGCCCGGGAAGGTTCACTTCCCGGTGACAGTGGCGGGACCGCGCCGGACTCGCACCGGCTTCCTCCCCTGCTGTCGCGTCTGTCAGCATGACATATCCGAGGATCGCGGGCGGGGGGACCGCGGGCGAACTGGTATCCCGCCCCCAGGCCAGCCCGAGGCCGGTGGACACGGGGGTGGCGACTTCATCCTCCGCGGTTGCGTCTGTCAGAATGATGTCTCCCGTTGACGTTCAGAAGGGCACACACTTTGCCCGACGATCTCGATCCCGCCGCGGGAATCATCGGGGACGCCCGCGGCCGGCTGCGGACGCTGTTTCGCGCTGTGCTGCGTGGCACCGGTGTTCTCCGCCTCGGTGGACTTCACGATTGACAAACCCGCCGGCACGGCCTGCCCCAACCTGAACGCGGGCTTCGGCTGCGCTGTCCACGAGCAGCTGCGGCCGCGGGGGTTCCGCGGCTGCGCTGTGTACGACTGCTTCGGCGCCGGGCAGCAGGTCTGCCAGGTCACCTACGGCGGGCGGGACTGGCGGGCGGCACCGGACAGTGCCCGGCGGATGTTCGATGTCTTCGCGGTCATGCGGGCGCTGCACGAGCTGCTGTGGTATCTGAGCGAGGCGCTGAGCCTGCCTGCCGCCGCCCCGCTGCACGCCGAGCTGCATGACGCCCGCGCCCGCACCACGCTGCTGACCTGCGCCGACGCTGACACGCTGCTCGCCGTGGACGTCCCCGCGCTGCGTCGGGCGGTCCATCTGCTGCTGCTGCAGGCCAGCGACCTGGTCCGCGCCGAGCTGCCGGTCCGCGCCGGGAGCAGGCGCCCCCGCGGCGCCGACCTGCTCGGCGCGAACCTCGCCGGGGCGGACCTGCGCGGCGCGGACCTGCATGGCGCCCTGTTCGTCGTTCAGGCCCAGCTCGACGCCGCCCGCGGGGACGCCACCACGGCGCTGCCCCCGGCCCTGACCCGCCCCGTGCACTGGAC
>NZ_CDWTNB010000271.1:0-3287 GCF_977947065.1 Frankia sp. CgJB1 | reverse complement strand
CTATACCCATGGCGTTCGTGCTTATTCACACGTGACCGACGACACGCACCCCCGGCCGGCATGGTCGTACCCTGAGAAGATGGGGACGTCGCACTCTCGACGGAAAGCGGACGGCTCCGCGACCCGACTCCTCGCCGGTTGCCTGAGCCCTACCCTTCCGCGTCCAGAGGAGATATTCCAAGTCGTTCTCGGCTCCAGCTTTCCGGGATTTTGTCCCACTCCGTACCGAGCGCTAACGGCTGGCCCTGACTTTGATCCGTGGCGGCCTTCTTCGTTGTCCATCGACCCGTCGCCATTGAATAGGACGCTGGGAGTTTGCATGCGCGATACGCGCGAAATCCAGGCACGATCACCACGCGGCACCGGTGGTGGGGCGAGCGAGGCGTGGCGTCTCCGGCTGGCCGGCCGATCGGAGGCGGCCCAGTGCGAGCTCCTGCTGGACCTGATAGCCGGCCGGGTCGCCGTGCTGACCGAGCGCAGCGGCGACGCGGCCATCCTCGGCCGGGAATCCTCCTGGCGTGGTCTCGGGGTGTACCGCGGCATCGCCGAGCGGCTGCGGGACGAACTGTCCGCGGCGACGGGTCTGCGCCTGCCCGCCACGCTGTTGTTCGACCGGCCCTCCCCCGAGGCCCTCGCCGGCCATCTGCGCCGTGAGTTGCTGGGTATCGACGAGCCCGCCGCGATCACCGCCGTTCCCGCGGCCGTTCCCGCGGCCGTCGCCGTTCCCGCCACCGGCGAGGTCGGCTCGGAGCCGTTCCGGGGCCATGATCCCGTCGTCATCATCGGCATGGCCTGCCGGCTGCCCGGCGGCACCGACTCACCAGAAGCCCTGTGGGACCTGGTACGAGAGGGCCGGGTGCCGTCGGCGGCCTGCCCGACGACCGGGGCTGGGACCTCGACGCGCTCTACGATCCTGATCCCGATCAGCCTGGCACCGCCTACACCCGCCATGGCGGGTTCCTGCCCGGCATCGCGCTGTTCGACCCGGGATTCTTCGGTATCGGTCCGCGCGAGGCGCAGGCCGTGGACCCGCAGCAGCGGCTGATGCTGGAGATCTCCTGGGAGGTTCTGGAGCACGCGGGCCTCGACCCACGGTCGCTGCGGGGCAGCCGGACCGGCATCTTCACCGGGGTGTCGCTGCAGGACTATGGCCCCGCCTGGCATGCGGCGCCCGCCGAAGCCCAGGGACAGCTGCTCACCGGCAACGCCTCCGGCGTGATCGCCGGCCGCGTCTCCTACACGCTCGGCCTGGAAGGGCCCGCGTTGACCATCGATACCCAGTGTTCCTCGTCTCTGGTGGCGGTGCATCTGGCCGGCCAGGCGCTGCGGGCCGGCGAATGCGACCTCGCCCTGGCCGGTGGGGTGACCGTGATGTCGACCCCAGGGATCCTGGTGGAGTTCAGCCGCAAGCGGGGCCTGGCGCCGGACGGGCGGTGCAAGGCGTTCTCCGCCGACGCCGACGGCACCGGCTGGGCCGACGGCGCGGGCGTGCTGCTGCTGGAACGGCTCTCCGACGCCCGCCGTAACGGCCATCACGTCCTCGCGGTCCTGCGTGGCACCGCGATCAACCAGGACGGCGCCAGCAACGGGATGACCGCACCGAACGGCCTGTCCCAGCAGCGCCTGATCCGCCAGGCGCTGGCCAACGCGGGGCTGCGCGCCGCCGACGTCGACGCGGTGGAGGCGCACGGCACCGGCACGACGCTCGGTGACCCGATCGAGGCCCGGGCCGTCATCGCCACCTACGGCCAGGACCGTGCCGCGCGGCGGCCCGTCTACCTCGGATCCCTGAAGTCGAACATCGGCCACACCCAGGCCGCCGCCGGCGTCGCCGGGATCATCAAGATGGTGCAGGCGATGCGGCACGGCGTCCTGTCGCGGACCCTGCACGTGCGCGAGGCGTCCCCGCACGTGGACTGGTCGGCGGGCGACGTCGCCCTGCTCACCGGGAACGTCCCCTGGCAGCGCCAGGATGGCCGGCCGCGACGGGCGGCGGTGTCAGCGTTCGGGGTAAGCGGCACCAACGCTCATGCCGTGCTCGAGGAAGCACCGCCCGGGCCGGGAACGGACACCGTGGGTGCGGACCGCGCCGGGGAGAACCCGGCGAGCGCCCCGGTGCCTGTCGTCCTGTCCGGCCGCGGCGACGCGGCGCTACGTTCGGCGGCCGCCCGGCTCGGCACGCACCTGGAGCGCCATCCCGAGATCTCCCCCCTGGACGCGGGATACACCCTGGCGGGTCGCACCCACTTCGAGCACCGCGCCGTCGCCGTCGTCCGCGGATCGGCGGCGTGCAGCAGCGGCACGCACCTGGCCGGGACCGGGACCCTGGCTGCTCTGGCCGAGGCCCGCCCCACCGCCGGGCTGGTCCTGGGCACGGTCCGACCGGCGCTGAGCCGAAGCGGAACCGCCCGGGGCGCAACCGCCTTCCTGTTCACCGGGCAGGGCAGCCAACGCCCCGGGATGGGCCGCGAACTCCATGCGGCCTACCCGGCCTTCGCCGACGCCCTCGACGACGTCTGTGCCCACTTCGCGCCGCATCTCGAATACCCACTGCGCGACGTCATGTTCGCCCCCGCCGGTTCCCCGGGCGCGGCGGCGCTCGACCGCACCGAGTACACCCAGCCCGCGCTGTTCGCCTTCGAGACCGCGCTGTTCCGGCTCCTCGAATCCTGGGGTCTCGCCCCGGGGATCCTCGCCGGGCACTCCATCGGCGAGCTCACCGCCGCCCACGTCGCCGGAGTGTGGGCCCTCGACGACGCCTGCGCTCTCGTCGCGGCCCGCGGCCGGCTCATGCAGGCCTGCCGCGCCGGCGGAGCCATGACCGCCATCCGCGCCGGCGAGGCGAAGGTCGCCGAGTCCCTCGCCGGGCTCGCCGGGCGGGTCGAGATCGCCACCGTCAACGGCCCGAGCGCCACCGTCATCGCCGGCGACGCCGACCTCGTCGGGCGCGTCGCCGTCGGCTGGGCCGAACGCGGCCGCGCCATCAGGCGGCTGACGGTCAGCCACGCTTTTCACTCCCCGCACATGGACGACATGCTCGACCGGTTCCGAGCCGTCGCCGAAAAGATCATCTACTCCCCGCCGGCCATCCCCGTCGTCTCCACCCGGACCGGCGACCTCGGCCTCCAGGTCGGGCTCACCACCCCCGACCACTGGGTACGCCACGTCCGCGAACCCGTCCGCTTCCTCGACGCCGCCCGTCGCCTGCACCGCGAAGGCGCCGTCGCCTACCTCGAACTCGGCCCCGACGCCGTCCTGACCGCGCTCCTGCCGGCCTGCCTAGTTCT
>NZ_CDWTNB010000270.1:0-3307 GCF_977947065.1 Frankia sp. CgJB1 | reverse complement strand
AGACCTAGGCGAGGATGTCACCCCGGCGGATGAGCACACGTGGCTCCCAGCGGGTGTCGGGTAGCTCGGCGAGCAGCGGCAGGCTCTCGTTGTAGCTTGCCAGGGCCCGGTCCAACCGGTGCTGGAAACGGTGGAGATCGCCCAGCCGGCGCAGGGCCAGCGCCTCCAGCGGACGGTTGCCGAGTTCGCGGGCGATCGACAGGCTCATCGTCAGGCAGTTGATGCCGTCGGTGAGCTCGTTGCGGTCGCCGTGGACCATGGCGACGTTCACCAGGGTCTCCGCCTCGGCCTTGCGGGCGCCGGCCCGGCGCATCATCTCCAGGCCGGCCTCGAAGCGGACCAGGGCCGTGGAGAACTCCCCCCGACCGCGGCAGGCGTCGGCCAGCCCGCGCAGCGTCCGGGCCTCACCCAGCTCGTCGCCGAAGTCGGCGAAGATCTCCCGGGCCCGGGTGAGGCGCTCCGTGGCCAGCGCCAAGTGGTCGACCGTAGCCCGGTAGACCTCGACCGCCGGTTGACCGTCGGGGTCCGTGCCGTCCGCGTCCAGTCGCCAGAAGGCGTCCTCGAAGGCCAGCGTGACGTCGCGCTCGGCGAGGTTGGTCAGCAGCGTCGCCTCGGCGAGGCGGTGCCCGGCCCGGCGGGCCGCGGCCAGCCCCAGGACGTGGCTCTGCTCCCAGTCGCCCCAGTGCGCCGCGAAGGCGTAGAACTCGGCGGCCTCGGTGGCGAGCAGCCAGGTCGGCTCGCCGAGACCGGCCGCGTGGGCCTGGTCGATCAGGCTCATGAGGTTTCCTCGTTCCCCGCCGAACCAGACCAGCGGCTGACCGACCAGGTCGGCGACGCCTGCCTGTTCAAACCGAAACACGGCCCCCGTCGTGAGCGCCGCCACGTCCTCGGCGACGGGGGTAAGGGTGCGCACCTCGCCGGGGCTGAAGGTGTCGACCGCCTCCCGCAGCATCGCCAGATAGGCGTACAGCAGCCGGCCCAGGGCCGCCCGGTGTTCTCCGGACACGGTGGAGGGGGCCCCGGCAGCGTCGTGATGCCCGTTGTCGGTGTGCCCGTTGCCGGTGTGACGGTTGTCCCCGCAGGCCTCGGGGATCCGGCCCGGGGTCGCGGGGTGGCCGAGTGGGGTGCCGACCCCGGTCTCGCGCTCCCGGGCGAACACCCGGAGCAGGTCGTGAAAGCGGTAGCGTTCGGTTCCTGTCCGGTCGGCGCCACGTCGTTCGAGTAGCTGGGCGTCGGCGAGCCGGTCGACGACGTCCTCGGCTTCGTCGAGGTCGAGGTCGAGGACCGCCGCCGCGGCCCACGGCGCGAAATCGCTCATCGCAGGCAGCGACAGCAGCCGGAAGGCGCGCTGCTCGTCCGGCGGCCGGCCCTCGTAGCTCAGCGAGAAGCTGGCCCGGATCTCCAGGTCGCCGGCCTCCAGCCAGGACAGCCGGTCGCGTTCGTTGGCGAGCCGCCCGGCCAGGCGGGCCAGTTTCCAGTGCGGATGGGCGGCCAGCTTGCGCCCGGCGATCTGGATCGCCAGCGGTAGGTAGCCGCACAGACCGACGATGTCGCGCGCGGCCTCGGGTTCGGCGTCGACCCGCTGCGTGCTGACCACCTTGGCCAGCAGCTCCACCGCGTCACTGGGCAGCAGGACGTCCACCATCCAGTACGGGGCGTTCAGGCCGTGCAGCCGCGACCGACTCGTGATGATGACCGCGCAGCCCGGGCTGGTCGGCATCAGCGGCCGGATCTGCGCCTCGCCCCCCGCGTTGTCGAGGATGATCAGAACCTTGCGGGTCACGAGCAGCTCCCGGTACATCTCGCCGAGATCGTCGGGGTCGGCCGGTACCGCGGAGCGGCTGACCCCGAGCGTCTGGACGAACCGGGACAGCACCCGGGCCGGGTCCAGTGGGGTGCTGTTGCCCCGCAGGTCCACGTACAGCGTGTCGGTGAACCCCGTGCGGACGCGATGCGCGACGTGCACGGCCAAGGCGGTCTTGCCGGCGCTGGCCTTACCCGCGAACGCCGCCACCACGGTTCCCCATGACAGCCCGACCGGATCGGTCAGCATGGCGTGCACCTGGGCCTGGATCGTGTCGCGTCCGGTGTATTCGCGGATGTCCGGGGCAGCTGGTATCCCCCCTGGCTCGTGGGCGCCACGGAGACCGGCCGGTCGAGCGAGCGGGGCGGGGTCCAGGCCAGGCTGGACGTGCCGCGCAGCACGTCCTCCTGCAGCTGCTGCAACATCGCGGAGTCCAGCCCCAGGTCGTGCAGTGCCTCCAGGCCCTCTCGGCAGGCCCGGGCCGTGTCCTCGATCCGACCGTCCCGATAGAAGGCGAAAACCAGCTCCCGGCGCAGCCCGTCGTCGTGGGGGTGCCGTGTCACCAGCACGCGCAGATCCCCGATGACCTCGCGATGACGACCCAGGGAGAGGTCGGCGGCGATCCGGGTCTTGACGACGTCGAGCTGGAGTTCGTCGAGGGCGTCCACGTAGGCTCGGGTGAACGGGTAGTCGATCAGGTCGACCAGCGGCGGTCCCCGCCAGAGGGCCTGGGCCTCCTGCAGCGGGGCGATCGCGCTCACCGGGTCACCGTCGTCCACCGCGCGCCGGCCCTGTTCCAGCAGCCGACGGGCCTGTTCGGAGTCGATCTGCTCCGGGCGTACGTCGAGGACGTACCCGGTCCCCTTGCGCAACAGCACCTCGGGCCCGGTCTCCAGCCGCCGCCGCAGCTCGCTGACATGGGTGCGCAATGTGGCCAGCGCCTTCTCCGGCGGTGGATCCCCCCAGATCACCTCTAGCAGCCGGTGACCGGGCACCACCTGACCGGCTTCCAGCAGCAACGCGGCCATCAGCACCTTGCGCTGGGTGCCGCCTAGCACGATGGGTGCCCCCCCCGGTGGTGATCTCCAACGGGCCGAGGATGGCGAACTGCAGGTTGTCGCGGTCGGGCATCTGGTCCTCTCGTATGACCCCCGGTGATGTCTGTTTACCGCAGCGTGCTCCGGGAGGGGACATGGCGGCAACCACCGATCTGGAACGACCCCTGTCGTTATCCGCGTCAGGCCTGCCCGGTGCCCGGTGCCCGGTGCCCGGTGCCCGGTGCGGGTAGCGGTCCGGCTCCGTGGGGCGTCGCGTGACCCGATCGCGGAATCCGGCTGTTTCGATCAACACATTCTCAATGGTTCTGGTGATTGTGCGTGCAGTGGGCGTTGATCGCTCGGAGGTGCACTGAGCCCACGAAACCGAGGGTGGCAGGCGGCCGGGAGACGGCCGGCGAGGCGGAGGGGGTTGGGAGCATGGCGATCACGGTGCCCAGGAGCCTGG
>NZ_CDWTNB010000269.1:0-3315 GCF_977947065.1 Frankia sp. CgJB1 | reverse complement strand
GCCGGCGACGGCGGCCGCCGCGCGGGCCGCCGCCCGCGCCCACGGCGTCACCCTGAACACGATCTTCAACGCGGCGCTCGCGATGGTGCTGGCGGCGACGACCGGTACGGACGACGTCGTGTTCGGCACGACCGTCGCCGGCCGCCCGACCGAGCTCGACGGCATCGACGAGGTCGTCGGGCTGTTCCTGAACACCGTCCCGGTCCGGGTCCGGCTCGATCCGCGCGAGACCGTCGGCGACCTGCTGCGGCGGGTCGCCGAGGCGCGGCTCGACCTGCTCGACCATGAGTATCTGGGCCTCGGTGACATCCAGCGGGCCAGCGGCCACCCGGTGCTGTTCGACACGCTCTACGTCCTGCAGAACTTCATCGACGAGGTGGCGAACGAGGCGACCAGCGCCCGCCACGGGATCATCGGCGGCAGCAGCCTCGACCACACCCACTACCCGCTGACGTTCGTGCTGTTCCCCGGGGCCCGGATCACCGCGCGGCTGGAATACCGGGCGGACGTGGTCGCGGCGGAGCGGGCCGAGGCGCTGTTCGCCCGTCTCCTGGCCATGGTCGGCTCGCTGGCCGGTCACCTCGACGCGCCGGTGGGCTCCCTCGACCCGCTGCTGCCGGCCGAGCGGGCCCGGCTGGACCAGGTCTCGGCCCCGGCGCTGCCGATCGGCACGGACACCGTCGCCGACCTGCTCGCCGCGCGGACCGCGCGGACCGGCGAGGCGGTCGCGCTGGTCCGCGGCGAGCAGCGGCTGACCTACCGCGACCTGGACGAGCGGGTGAACCGGCTGGCGCGGCTACTGATCGCGCACGGCGCCGGCCCGGAGACGGTGGTGGCGCTCGGGCTCGGCCGGACGGTCGACATGGTTGTCGCCCTGTTCGCCGTCCTGCGCACCGGCGCCGCCTACCTGCCGCTCGAGCTGGACCATCCGCCGGCGCGCCTGATGGAGATGGTGGCCGACGGGCGAGCCGCGCTGCTGGTTACGACCCGGGCTACCGGCCGCTACCTGGCCGGCGGCCCGGACGCCCCCAGCCCGTCGGACGCCGCCGGCGCGTCTGGCAGCCCGAGCTGGCTCGCGTTGGACGAGCGGGCCGTCGCCGCCGAGTTGGCCGCCACCCCGGCCGGCCCGCTGACGGGCGCGGAGCTCGGTGCCTTCGCCCGCGACCGCGCGGACCGGCTCGACCACCCGGCCTACGTCATCTACACGTCCGGTTCGACCGGCCGGCCCAAGGGCGTCGTCACGCCCTACCGCGGGCTGACGAATATGTGGCTCAACCACCGGGACGAGATCTTCACCCCGACGGTGGCGGCGGCCGGCGGGCGGCGCCTGCGGATCGCGCACACCGTCTCCTTCGCCTTCGACATGTCGTGGGAGGAGCTGCTCTGGCTCGTCGAGGGCCACGAGGTGCACATCTGTGACGAGAACCTGCGCCGAGACGCCGAGGGGCTGGTCGCCTACTGCGACCGCCACCGGATCGACGTCGTCAACGTCACCCCGACCTACGCGGCCCACCTGTTCGAAGCCGGCCTGCTGGAGCGGACCGGCTCGGCCAGCGAGGCCGGGCCGGCCACCGGCGGCGACCCCGCGGACGGGCACCGGCCGGCCCTGGTCATGCTGGGCGGGGAAGCCGTGCCCGACTCCGTCTGGACCCGGCTGCGGACCACCGACGGGACGGCCGGCTACAACCTGTACGGGCCGACCGAGTACACGATCAACACCCTCGGGGCCGCGACGGCCGACAGCCCGACGCCGACCGTCGGGCGGCCGATCCGCAACACCTCCGTCTACGTGCTCGACCGCTGGCTGCGCCCGGCCCCGGACGGCGTCGCCGGCGAGCTGTACATAGCTGGCGACGGCCTGGCTCGGGGCTACCTCGACCAGCCCGGCCTGACCGCGGCCCGCTTCGTGGCCGACCCGGTCCGGCCGGGCGGGCGGATGTACCGCACCGGCGATCTGGTGGCCCGCCGCCCCGACGGCAACCTCGACTTCCTCGGCCGCACCGACGACCAGGTGAAGATCCGCGGCCACCGGATCGAGCTCGGCGAGGTCACCGCCGCCCTCGACGGCCACGAGGCGGTCAGCCAGTCCGCCGTGATCGCGGCGGCCGACCCGGCGACGCCGGGCGCGAAGCGCCTCGTCGCCTACGTCGTGCCGGCCGAGCCCTCGCCCGCCGAGGCGGCCGCGATCGAGGCCGACCAGGTCGGCGAGTGGCGTCAGATCTACAGCGACGAGTACGAGCGGATCCCGACCGCCGCGCTCGTCGAGGACTTCGCCGGCTGGGATTCCAGCTACGACGGGCAGCCGATCCCGTTCGAGCACATGCGGGAGTGGCGGGCGGCCACCCTCGACCGCATCCGGGCACTCGCGCCCCGGCGGGTGCTGGAGATCGGCGTCGGCACCGGCCTGCTGCTCGGCCCGCTCGCGCCCGAGTGCGAGGCGTACTGGGGCACGGACTTCGCCGCCCCCGTCATCGCGAAGCTGCGGGCCGAGCTGGCCACCGACCCGGACCGCTTCGGGCGGGTCGAGCTGCGCCACCAAGCGGCCCACCTTACCGACGGGCTGCCCACCGGCTTCTTCGACACGGTCGTCGTCAACTCGGTGATCCAGTACTTCCCGAGCGCCGGCTACCTGGCCTCGGTGCTGCGGGGCGCGCTCGACCTGCTGGCCCCGGGCGGCTCGCTGTTCGTCGGCGACGTCCGGGACCTGGGCCGGTTGCGCGCCTTCCACAGCGCGGTCGAGCTGGCCCGCCCCGGCCCGCGGCCCGGGCCCGACCCGGCTCGGCTCGCGGCCGCCGTCGACCGGCGCCTCCTGCTGGAGAAGGAGCTGGTGGTCTCGCCGGCGTTCTTCCTGGACCTGGCGGCCCAGGCCGATCTCGAGGTGTCGGTCCGGGTCAAGCGGGGGCGCCACCGCGACGAGCTGACCCGGCACCGCTACGACGTGGTGCTGCGCCGACCCGCCCCGGTCGACGGCGCCCGGGCGGTGGAGCCGCTCACCCCGGCCTGGGACGTTCTGGCCTGGGACGTCGACGTGGACAGCGTGGAGGCACTCGGCGCGCTGCTCCGGGGCCGCCTGCCGGAGCGGGTCCGTCTGACCGCGATCCCGGACGCCCGGATCGCCGCCGAACTCGCCGCGGCCGGGTTTTGCGCTGAGGCCGGAGAGGCGGCCGCCGTCGACCCCCACGACGTATACGCGCTGGCCGATGCCCTGGGCTACGAGGCGGCCCTCGCGCCGCGACCCGGCGACCCCGGCCGGCTCGACGCCGTCTTCGTGCGCGGCTCGGGCCGCCCCGCCCTCCCGGTCACCCGGCCGGCGGC
>NZ_CDWTNB010000268.1:0-3324 GCF_977947065.1 Frankia sp. CgJB1 | reverse complement strand
CCCCAGACCGCAGCTTGATCAACTTAGCGGAAATGGCATTGAGGCATCTCCCCGACGCAGGAGATGGCGCTCGCGATACTTCGGACCGGCCGAGCACTGACGAGCGACGAGTACAGGATCGAACTGTCGGTAGACAGCAAAATCGCCCGCCGCGAGCTGGGGGATCTTGTCCACCGCGGTTTGGTCAAAATGGTCAACCAGCGCAGATGGGCACGGTACGTCCTGGACGACGCGGCCGAGGACTCAAATCCGACACCTTTCTCCGAGATCCCCGAGCGCCTGCCGCGACACGAATCCGCGAGGACTGCTCACAGTCAGGAGACCCATGAGCTTAATCTGCGGAAGCAGCGGGTTCTGGAACTCCTGGCCGTCGAGTCGCCCCTGACCCGCGCGGAGATCGCCGTCCGCCTTTCCCTGACCGACCGACAGGCCAGCTATGCGCTGACCAAGCTGATCTCCGACGGCCTGGTCGTCAGAACAACAGCGGCCTACAGCGATCCGAACGCCGCGTACCGGCTCACAAGCACGCCGGCCTGAGTACCAGGGGACACTTCGTGGTCGCGAGCGACATGTTCGTTCTCTCCGGACTCTGTTGGTCTAGCACCATGCCAATCAACAGTGCCAACGGATCGTTGGTCGGCAGCTCGTCGGCCTTGGCGATCTGACCCAGATGCAGTCCCACCACACAACCGTAGGCTACCAAGCTGCTCGTCGGCGTCGGCGTCGGGGTCGGGGTCGGGGTCGGCGCGGGCCGTAGGCCAGTTGAGGCGGTTGACTCTCCAGTTAGTGGAGGCTCAATGATCGGTTCCATGATGATCGGCCAGCTTGCGGTGAGCACCGGGCTCTCGGTACGGACGTTGCGGTTCTACGCCGACGCCGGAGTGCTGCCCGAGCAGGGACGCACGACGGCGGGATACCGGCTGTTCGGGCCCGACGCCGTGGCCCGGGCGCGGCTCATCCGCACCCTGCGCGAGCTCGGCGTCGGCCTGGACGACATCAAGCGGGTGCTCAGCGCCGAAACGTCGCTGGATGAGGTGGCCGCCGAGCACGTACGCGCCCTCGACGCCCAGATTCGCGTGCTGCGACTGCAGCGCGCGGTACTGCGCGCCTTCATCGGATCCACCGACCCCGAGGAGCTCCAACGTATGACCGACCTGACCAACCTGACGACCGAACAACGTCGGCGGATCATCGACGACTACCTCGACGCTGTCTTCGGCGACAACCCCAGCGCTGTCGCCGACAAGCTGGCCATGGGCGCACCCGAGCTGCCCGAGGACCCGACCCCGGAGCAGGTCGCAGCCTGGGTGGAGATCGTCGAACTGCTGCGCGATCCCGACTTCATCGCCACCAGCCGCCGGATGGCCGAACGAGCCCGCGCCGAAGGGCCAGAGCCGGACGTGGCGCAGTTCGAGGTCGGCAAGGCTGTCGGCGAACTCGCCGGTCCCGCCGCCCGGGCCGGGGTCGACCCCGCCTCCCCTGAGGCCCTGACCGTGGTCGAGCGTCTCGAAGCCCTCGGCCCGACCCCGGCGGAAGACCGCACGCGCGTGGCCGACCGCATAGAAGCCTTCACCGACCGCCGCGTCGGCCGCTACTGGACCCTCGTCGGCATCATCAACGGCTGGGCCCCCAACCAGGCCCCCAACGACATCATCGGCACCTGGGAGTGGTATGTCCGAGCCCTGCGCGCCCACGCCTGACGCCCGGACCCTCGCGGCTCCTCCGCCCGAGCGTCCGCCCCAAGGCAGGCGCTCGGGCGAAGATGAGCGCTGACGACTACCACCCGAGCGCTGCCACCCGTAGGGATGGGAGGTCTTCGGCGAGGTCGACGTTGGCGCCGAGAGCAGCGAGTCGCCCCAGCCGCCCGTTGTGTTCGACCCTCGTGAGCTGGCCGATGTGGTCGTCACCGCTGGCTGGGGTGGCCATGGCAGTGCCAGTTCAACACCGGGGCGGTCGCGTGAGACGCGGACGACCTGCTGATCGACGTACCGACTAACCGTCGCGGTCTGGTGGTACGGCTAGTCGCCACAACGCGTTCCGAGATCGGGGCGCCCCTATCAGCTCGGCCTGCCCGATCCGACGCAGCCGCGCAAGCGTCTGGCGGGCCTGCTCGTCGGTAAGGCCAGCCCGGCGGGCAATGTCGACGCGGCTGGCCGGTGTGCTGGCCAACACAGCCAACACAGCCAACACAAGATCATTCCGTGTCCGTCCACGGTCAAGCTGCTTCGTTGCCCGGCCGGCGTGGGGACTCAGCCGGTAGGTGGCGCTTCCCCGGTCTCCTTCCTGCACCAGCAAGCCGCGGGCGCGCAGTTCTTTGAGTTGTGTGGTCGCCGTTCGACTGTCCGCGACGCCGGTCGCACCCCGGTAGCTGACGTTGGTCAAGGTCTCCCCGCGGCGAGTGAGCGCCAGCGCGGTGAGCTGCGCACCCGTGAGCCCGGCGATGTTCAGCGTGGACAACCAGTCCCTGGTCTCCTCGTCGAGCAGCGCGTGGTTGGGAATCGTCACGGTGAAGGCCGCGATGTCGTCCTCGAAGACCGGCGGCTCCATGCCCGCCTCGGCGAGCGCCGCACGGACGCGCGCGATGCCGGTGCCTCGGTTCTCGCACACTGTCCGGCCTGGATCGAGCGGGGTGTCCTCCAGAATCTTGAGCAGGACAGAATTGCGTGATGACGGTGGCACTGTGCCGAGTCCAAGCTCTCGTAGGCTCACTGGTCCAAAGAGCCCGCCCGGGTTCCGGATCTGCAGCCGGTCAGGGTAGAGCTCTACCTGCATCTGAGCACCCTGGGCTGACGGCGAGTAGTCACGGTGCACCAGGCTGTTCACCAGGGTTTCTCGGAGCACCTCCTCGGGATACTCCCATTCATCAACACGAAACATTCCGGCGATAATTCCGCGCTGCTTCATGTGCCGTTTCAGGATTCCTATGACATCGCGCACGATCACAGGTATCGGACCGTCTACGGAACGGTTGTCCAGGAACCGCTCCCCACGCGGCCCCGGCCGGGCAGGATCAGGCGTCGGGAAGACCACCACCGTGGCGTTCAGTTGCGGGAAGTACTGCTGCGGATAAACTCCGAATGCCAGTAGGCCGGCGAGTGTGGGCCGAGGACCGTCGTCGGTCTCCCGGAACACGTTCAGAAGGCGCAGGACCTCCGCGTCAGATTTTTCCCCGAACACACTCCAGTTGCTCCCGGACCCGGGCGATAAAGGCACGTAGGAATCGTCATTAAATAAGTTGATCATTTGATCTGTGTTTGGGGTTCCCCTGTGATTGCCTCGGTACGGTTATGTCCGTGGTGGACGATCGTTCGGCGAAGTTTGTCG
>NZ_CDWTNB010000267.1:2176-3778 GCF_977947065.1 Frankia sp. CgJB1 | reverse complement strand
GGTCTTACGTCCGCCCTGGTCTTCGCGCCGTTCACCGCATTTCCCGAGGGACGATGAATAACATATTTTCAGATGAAATAAAATAATACGCCCTTGGGTGACGCCTGACATTTATCAATATTATAAAAATATAACGAGATACCAGAGATGCCACGACCCGGCCGCGGCGAGAGCACCGAAATGGATTTCCGCGCGGCAGGTCGCCGGGTACTGTCGGCATGCCCTGCTATTTTTTCTTTCTTCCGGTGAAATCCGGCTCCGGATCCATCCCGCTGCCCGTGAAGGAACACCGCAACGATGCCGCTTGCCTCAGCCCGGCTCCTGGTAGCGCTCCTGCTGCACGAACAGCACCGCGTCGAGCCCACGGGTGTGCCCCTCTGCTATCCTTCCCCGCCTCCCGCGGAACGCCATCTCGTCCGCGCGGCGACGGCGCTCGCCGCCGGCCGGGCGAAAGGAGCGCTGCGGGAGAGCGAACACGACCCGACCGACCCCGATCACCTGGCGGCGCACGAGGCGCTCTACCTCGCCGCGCTGGCTCTCGACCTCAACTGGTCCCCCGATGACGTCGGCGTCGTCCGAGCCTGGGCCACGAGGACGTTCGCTCCGCCTCCGGTTGGGCCCGCCGCGCGTCCCGGTGTACCCGGTCCGCGCCGGGAACGCCCGGCCCACCGGGCCAATTGGGCGCCATCCCAGCCGGCCCCACCCGACTCCGGGCACTCCAGGCACCCTGGTCCGGCCGGATTGGCCGGACCAGCCGGACCAGCCGGGCCGCCGCGGACCATGACGGACGCCCCGCTGATCGCCTGGACGACGCAGGTCATCGCCCGGCAACGGCACGCACTGCTCGAACCGACGACCGCGGTCATCTGCGTGCTCGGTGCCGAGATCATCCCCGGTATCCGGGTGGCGCGGGCACAGCTGGCCCTGACCGGTCACCGCGTCGACCACCGCGAAACCGGCCGGAGGCACGGGCCCGGCCCCCATCGCTTCCCCCATCACCTGCCCTATCGCCTGCCCCGTCACGTGGTTGTGCACGGTCACAGCGCCGATCCGGCACGCGCCGCACGGACCGCCGACCCTGCCGGAACGCTCGCAATGCAGGCCCTGGCCACGGCTGACCTCTTTGTCACCCATCTCGACGAGCTCCCGGTGCCACAGGCGGCGGCGTACGCGCGGATCCTGCGGGCGGATCTGCTGTTCCGGGCGAACCAGGAGGCCGAGGCCGGCATGGCGTTGGACGCGGTCGAGGCCGGCGCCGGGTCCGACCACGCGACACTGGCCCATGCGGCGCTGGTGCGCGGCGACTGGGCCGACTTCCCGGATGGCGGGGCGCAGACGCTCGGCCGTCGGCCCGGCGGGAGCCCGATCATCCAGTCGCGAACGGCCTATCCGGAACGCGCGGAGGAACTGTGGCAGCGGGCCCTGACCGCCTACCGGGCGCGCCGGGTCGGAGGGCGGGCGCGCCGCCGGACTGCTCCGGCTGGCCGGGGCGCCGACGGCGGCAGGCCGGCTGATCCTGCGCAGGGCCCGGATCGACGAGGCGGCCCGGCGCGCCCGGGCAGCCGGCAACGAGGCGCTGACCTGGCTGGCGAGAGTGCAGAG
>NZ_CDWTNB010000267.1:0-1735 GCF_977947065.1 Frankia sp. CgJB1 | reverse complement strand
CCAGGCCGAGCAGGCGGTCGCCGGAGAACCGTCCGCAGCGGGACTGCGGGCCATGATGACGGCGCTGGCCGACTGGTCCAGGCTGGAGGGGAGCACGAGTTACGGCCGCGGGCTCGGCCGACTGCTGATCGACGCCGCCGACGCCGGCACCGCCGGTGACGCCGATACCGGCACCGCTGGTGACCCCGACGACGTCGAGGCGGCGGGCCGCGAGGATCCTGGCCGGCGGCCGGTCAAGATCGCTTCCCGGGGAAGGGCGGCGGAGTCGACGGCCGGGAACCGCGGCCGTTCAGGGACCGGGCGATCTGCCTGACCAGTTCAAGCTCCGCTGCCGCACCGTCCTTGTCGACGAGATCGATGTAGCTGATGCCGCGCAACAGCCCGGCCGGGTCACAGGTCTCGACGCGGATCGGGATCAGCGTGCGCTTCACGCCGTTAGGATCCGCCTGCCAGGCCACCTGCATCTTCTCCGAGGCCAGGTAGCTCTTCGACAGCACGGCAAGGGTACGCCGGGACCGCGAGATCCCTTCGTGCAGCAGACCGATCTCGTGCTCACCGGGCAGCGCGTCGAGGGCCGCCAGATGCACCGAATGACCCCGGCCTTCCAACACGCGGGCAATCCAGGAGCCCCAGGCCTCATCGGACGGATCCGCGGAGATGAGGAAGTCCCACTTCTCGTCCGCGAGCGGCCCCTGACCGGAGCCGTTCGACGGGGTCCGCACCGCCGGGAACGGGCGCCCCGGCAGCGTGATCCACGCGAGGCCCTCGTACTTGCCCACCACCGACACCTCGACTCGGCGGTACTGCGCCGGGTCGAGATCCCGCAGCCGCCCGGCCACCGTACTGCGGTAGAACTCGGACGATAGGATGAGCGCCAGTTCCGCGTCCTTGTCGTCCTTGTCCTGTTCCAGCAGCTGCCGGACGGGGTCCGCGTCGACCAGCCGGGCCGCGACCACTGCCGTCGATACCCACCTCACCCTGGTGCAGGGCCAACCTCAACCGGATTCGACCGGTCTCGTCACGTCCCCGGTTGTAGGTCCGCAGCGCGATCCACAGTTCCCGGACGAACTCGGTCGCGAGAACGGCCTTGGGAACGTCGGCGGCCACGGCTGCGAGAAAGCCGTCGCCGCGATCCTGGCGCAGCCGGATCGACCGGGGAGGCAGGCCGGCGCCTCCGGCCGCCTCGTCGACGATCCGGCGCAGCCCCTCCCGCCAGCTCGCCTGCGTCGCGATGTCCTGACGGCTGTAGTGCCTGGCATCCAGGCAGAAGACGCTGACATGCCGCGGGACGCCGTCCTCCCACGGGGCGCCCTCGCCGCGGGAGACACCGTCCTCCCGGACGGCGTCGGCGAAGATCCGGTTGCCCCGATAGTCCCGATGCGCCTCGGTGAGGATGCGCCTCCGGCCGTCCGGCAACAGCCCGTTCTCCAACAGCGACGCGAACTCGGACCAGAACTCGAACGACGACTCACCCGGGTAGAACTGCGGATGGTGCCGACGAGCCAGCCCGGCACGTTCCAACAGATGAGTCGCCTTCATCTGGTTGGTGAAGGTGGCGGAAAGCGCCTCGATCTCCGCCTCGGTCAGCCGGTCCGTCACGAGTCCCCCGTAGGCATGCCCGCAGAAATCCGGCGACGCGACGGTTGGTGGTCCGTCAGCCGGCGGATTCGTCCTCGAATTTTAACCCGTCCCTACCCGTTGTATTGGGTGGGTTCACCGACCTTCGGTGTCGTGT
>NZ_CDWTNB010000266.1:0-3397 GCF_977947065.1 Frankia sp. CgJB1 | reverse complement strand
GAGGCAAGCCCGATGATGAGACTGCCCAGGCCCATGCCCATAATCGTGGTGCTAAGCGTCCTGCGGCGGCCGATCCGGTCGGCGAGAATCCCGAGGATCAGCGCTCCGACCGGGCGGGCGAAGAATCCGACGGCGAAGATCGCTAACGTCGACATCAGCGGCACCAGGCTGCCTCCCGGGCTGGCCGGGAAGAACTGCGTGGAGAAGTACACCGCAAGCATCGAGTAGATGTACCAGTCGAACCATTCGACGGCGTTGCCGACGGAAGCGGCCAGGAGCTGCCGATAGTGGTTGGTCCGCTCTCGGAGGCCGGTTGTTGCTGTCATCGAAGCGGTCATGGGTTGCTCCCCTGTTGGGCGGCGGCCGAGACCGCCAGCTCGGGACGTCGAGCTCTGATGGGCCCGATAGCGGGTACGGATTCCCAACAGGATGTGGCGTGCGACACATTGGAGGCTACGGGCGGGATGCCAACGTGGCGCCCCTTGCTTCGTAGGCGGCTACGAAACCGGCGGGGCTGCCGTCTCCGCGTGGAAGGCCCAGGACAGTTCCACCAGGGTGTCGGTGTCGTCCAGGGGCCGCCCGGTCAGCTCCTCGAACCGGGCTAACCGGTAGCGCAGCGTGTTGACGTGTATGTGCAGCGCCTCGGCGGTCCGCGGGATGTTTTACGGCCATTGGCCAGGTAGCAGCGGAGCGACTCGACGACTTCCTCCCCGAACGCACCGGTGCCCCGGAGCGGCTGGAGGTAGCGGGCCCGCATCAGTGCGGTCACGTCCGCGGCGCGCGGCACGGCCACCCGCCAGCCGAGGCCCTCGAGGGTGTGCACGCCCTCGTTGTGGCGCAGTCGGGCCGCGGCCAATACGTCGTTGGCCACCGAGAAGGACGTCGCGACCCGGTCCAGCGGCCCCTCGGGCCCGGCGGCGACCAGCAGCCCCGGGACCGCGGGTGGCAGCCCCGACACGATCCCCACGAGCCGGCCTTGGGAGGGCGCCAGGAGCAGGACCACGTTGCTGCGCCGGCATCCCCGGTTGATCAGGTTGAGGGCCTGGTCCAGCTCCGCTTCCGGTAAGGCGGCAGTGCACACCGCCCGCAGGTGTGTGTCGCGCCGCACGTGGTAGCGGATGCACCCCTGCTCAATCTGCGTCGGCGACAGGGTGCCGGCGAGCAGCCCGGCGAGCCATTCGTCCCTGCGCCTTCGGTCCGCCACCGCATGCGACAGGCCGTACTCGCGGTAGGCGCTCGCCGCACGAGCGGAGAACACGTCACTCAGCTTCCACAGCAGCGAGGTGAGGGTGAGCGACTCGGGGTGGTCGACCCCGAACTCCTGGGCGCGATCCACCAGCCGGTCCTGGATGCTCGCTATGCAGATGCGGAAGCCGCCCATGATGTCCTCGATCGGCACGCCCTGCTGGAGCCGTTCCAGCGTTGTGCGCTCGGCCTGCCAGATCTCCGAGCTCGGCGGCACGACGCCCGCCCGCAGGGTGCGGCACGCCAGCACGACGTTGCGGTGGATGCTCGTCACCAGCGCCTCGGTCGGGACCACCTCATAGGCCGGGATCTCGCGCCGGACACGCTCGATCGTGGGATCCACCAGTCCCTCGTCGCGTTCCAGCGCAGCGGTGAGTTCTCGCACACGGTCGTCGGACGTCCGCATCATCATGGGATTATCCTGCCCGGCGGTGTCGTCGGCACCCCGGTCCTCGCCCCAACGGCGCGCGTGGCACCCGTGCTTGTCGCGCGTGTTCAGGGATCTGTCACCGCTGTTCTATCTCGGATCTTTTGGTGGGTCCAGAATCAAACCCTACCGCTCGCCTAGCCGGCCGTTCCCCGCCGGATCCAGACGATTCCGAAGGCAGGGATCGACGCCAAGCTCCCGAGGAGACGCAGATGACGACACTGGTCAATCCCCTCCAACATTTCGCTCCAACGCACACGGAAGTCGACGATCTTCCGTGGGTTCCGTTCACGCCTTACACGAACGAGGTGGAATTAAAGATCCTTCATGTGGATCTGGTCAAGAGCGAGACACAAATGCTTCTGCGGGCGCCGGGGGGAGCCTCGCTGGGTGTGCATGACCATTATGGTCGCGTGCTTGTCTACACCATTCGAGGGAAATGGCGGTACGCGGAGCACGCCTGGGTGTCGGGGCCGGGTGACTTCGTGTACGAGGTCGCCAACAGCAGGCACACGTTCATTGTGGAGCCTGACGAGGGCATCGAGGTGTTCATCTCGGTTGAAGGAGCTATTGCTTTCCTCGGCCCAAACGACGAGATCATCGGCATCGAGCAGGCCCATACGTTCGCCGAGCGATACAACGAGTACTGCAGGAAGCACGGGATCATCCCGGTTGACCTGACCAGCTTCGCCCTCTCGTAGCCAGTCGGTCGCTACTCGTACACCACGGGCGTGGACTCCACTACCGCGACTTACCTGGGCTTCCCGCACGTCTTTCCACTGCTTATGCGGCCCTACGCGGTTGGCCGTGAGCCGTGTTTGAACACCAGCGTTCAGTGACCGCCTGCTGTGACGGGGTGTGACCGTGCAGGGCTCGGGGAAAGGGACACACCCGCCGATGACGAACGGCCAGGTCAGCGACCTGGCGTCGGCCGTGCGAACCGGCTGTCGCTGCGGGCGGCGCTGCCCGACGTGTCGGTGCTCGGGATCGACGACCAGCGGCGCGGCTCGCCGCGTTTCCACCGCAACCCGCTCACCGGGGCGTGGGTGACCGACGCCGACCGCTGGCAGACGGTGCTCATCGACTCCGCCGGCGATCAGGGGCTGCTCGGGTCGTCGAGCGGAGGGCTCCGAAGCCCGTGACCAGCTGGATCCTTGCCCAGCCCGCGGCCTGGCGTGCCCGGATCAGCGCCGTGACCATCGGCATGTCCACGACCTACAAGGCGGTCGCCCGCGCCGCGCTCCCGCACGCCCAGTTGGCCGTGGACCCGTTCCACACCGCCCAGCTCGGCAACAAGGCCATCAGTGACGTACGCCGCCGTGTCAGCCACCAGCTACGCCACCGCCGCGGCCGTGCCACCGACCCCGAGTACACGATCAAAGACCGGCTGCTGTGGGGCCCGGATGCGCTTTCCGACCGCGGGCGCCGCCGCATCCTCGAGACCTTCACGGTTCTCGAGGACCTCGACGGTGAGGCCGCCCACGCGCTGCGCACCGCCTGGAACGCCAAGAATCTGCTGCTCGACCTGCTCGCGCTCTCCCCGGCCCGCACCGGCGTCGCGACCACCCCGCACCGACATCGCCAGGGCCCTGACCAGGTTCCTCGGCTACTGCGCGACCTTCGGAAAGGACGTCCCCGAGGTCGTCACCCTTGCCGAGAGGATCTCCGACTGGCGCAACGAGATCGCCACCGCGATCCTCCTCGGACTCTCCAACGCCGCCGAGG
>NZ_CDWTNB010000265.1:0-3450 GCF_977947065.1 Frankia sp. CgJB1 | reverse complement strand
CGAACGACCCGACAGCCGCCCGCGCCGCCGGCGCGCTTGTCGCCCGCCTGCGCTCCGACCTGGCCGCCGCCCTGCCGGACTACCTGGTCCCGTCGGCGTTCGTGCCGCTGCCGGCCATCCCCCGCAACGCCAACGGCAAGCTCGACGTCGCCGCCCTGCCACCAGCCGAGCCGGTGGCGGCGGCGAGCTCCGGCCGGCCGCCGGCCACGGCGCTGGAGCGCACCCTGGCCGAGCTGTTCGCCGACGTCCTCGGCCTGCCCGAGGTCGGGGTGGAGGACGACTTCTTCGCCCTGGGCGGCCACTCCCTGCTCGCGACCCGGGTGGTCAGCCGGGCCCGGGTCGCACTCGAGGTCGATCTGGCCATCCGTGACCTGTTCGAGGCACCGACGGTGGCGGCGCTGGCGGCGAAGGCAGCGGGCCGGGCCGAGACCGGGCGCCCGCCGCTGGTCGCGGGGGAGCGGCCCGAGCGGATCCCGCTCTCGCCGGCGCAGCGTCGCCTGTGGCTCGTCGAGGCGCTGGCCGGCGGGAGCGACGCCTACAACTACCCGCTCGCGTTCCGGACCGGCGCCCGCCTCGACGTCGACGCGCTGCGCGCCGCCGTCACCGACCTCCTCGGCCGACACGAGGCCCTGCGCACGGTCGTCGCCGCGGTCGACGGCCAGCCCTACCAGCGGATCCTCGACCCGGTCGCCGCGACCCCCGCCATCGACGTCGTCGAGTGCGGCCCCGACGAGGTGACCGGCCGGATCACCCGGGCGGCGGCCCAGCCGTTCGACCTGGCCGCCGAGGCGCCGCTACGGCTGACCGTGCTGCGCGGCCCGGACGACGACGTGCTGGTCGTCGTCCTGCACCACATCGCGACTGACGAGTGGTCTGACCGGCCGTTCCTGCTCGACCTGGACGCGGCCTACGCCGCCCGGCGGGCCGGGCGCGCGCCGGACTGGGCGCCGTTGCCGGTCCAGTACGCCGACTACACGCTCTGGCAACGCGACCTGCTCGGCGATCCGGGCGTCGACGGCAGCCTGGCCGCCCGGCAGCTCGACTTCTGGCTGGCCGCCCTGCGGGGCCTGCCGGAGGAGATCCCGCTGCCGCTGGACCGGCCGCGCCCGGCCGTACGCGACGGCGCGTCGGGGCGGGCCGCCCGGGTCCTGCGCGGCCCGGTCGCGATCGGGCTGCGGGCGCTGTGCGCGGCGACCGGGACGAGCATGTCGATGCTCGCCTACGCGGCCATCGCGACCCTGTTGCACCGGCTGGGCTCCGGCGACGACATCCCGATCGGCGTACCCGTCTCCGGCCGGGCCGACGCCGCGCTCGACCCGCTCGTCGGCTTCTTCGTCAACACGCTGGTGATCCGGTCCGACCTGACCGGCGACCCGACCTTCCGGGATCTGCTGGGCCGGGCCCGCCGGACCGACCTGGCCGCCTTCGACCACCAGGACCTCCCGTTCGAGGACGTGGTCGCGGCGGTCAACCCGCGCCGGACACCGGGGATTAACCCGCTGTTCCAGGTGATGGCCGGCTACCACCACCTGGCCGACGACGGCCGGGAGCTGCTCGGCGGGCCGGTGACCTGGATCAACCCCGAGGCCGGGACGGCCAAGTTCGACCTGGACGTGACGTTCGTCGACCGGGCCGTCCGCAACGAGATCACCGTGCTGGTCGACTTCGCCACCGATGTCATCGAGCCGGCCGGCGGCGCCCGGCTGGCCGACCGGCTGCTCCGCCTGCTGGCCGAGATCGTCCGTGACCCCGACAGACCGGTCAGCCGGCTGGAGATCGCCGACGAGGAGGAGCGGGCGGCCGCCCTGCGCTGCGCCGCCGGCCCGGAGCGGGCGCTGCCCGGTGACCCCGGTGACCCCGGTGACGCCGCCGGTCCCGGCGGCGCCGGGACGACCGTGCCGGACCTGCTCACCCGGGCCGTGGCCGCCCATCCCGACCGGGTCGCGCTGGTCACCGCCGAGAGCCGGACGACGTTCGCCGAGCTGGCGGCCCAGGTCGGCCGGATCGCGGGCTGGCTTTCCCGGCTGGGCACCCCCCCGGAGGCGGTGGTGGCGCTCGCGCTGCCCCGCGCGCTGACGGTCCCGGCGATCTTCGGTGTGTTGGCGGCGGGCGCGAGCTACCTGCCGATCGACGTCGAGCAGCCGGCGGAGCGGCTGGCGTTCCTGCTGGCCGACGCGGCACCGAGCGTCGTCCTCACCACCCGGGCCTTGGCCGACCGGCTGCCGGCCGTCGCCGCTCCTGTCCTATCGCTCGACGCCCCCGCCCTCGACGCCCCCGCCCTTTACAGTCCAGCCGGTCCAGCCGCTGCCTGGCCGGACCCGGCCGGCGCGGCCAGCGTGATCTACACCTCGGGGTCCACGGGTGTCCCCAAGGCGGTCGTCGGCACCCACCGGGGCCTGGTCAACTTGTTCGTCTCCCACGTGGTCGACCTCATCGCGCCGGCCGAGCACGCCGCCGGCCCGGACCGGGACGCTCAGCGGGTACTGCACGCGGCCTCGTTCAGTTTCGACGGCTCGTGGGAGCCGTTGCTGTGGCTGCTGGCCGGGCACGAGGTGCATGTCGTCGACGAGCTCACCGCGCGGGACGCGGCCGCCCTCGTCGACTACATCGAGCGGGCCCGGATCGACGTTCTCGACCTGACCCCGACCTACCTCCAGGAGCTGATGAGCCAGGGGTTCCTCCGGCCGGGGTCCCCCGGCACGACGAGCCACCGGCCGGGCGTGCTGCTGGTCGGCGGCGAGGCCACCCCGCCGCCACTGTGGGAGCGGCTGTGCTCCATCCCCGGGATGGTGGCCCACGACCTGTACGGGCCGACCGAGTACTCGGTCGACGCCTACGGCTGGCACAGCGCCGGCGCTGTGCCAGCGCCGGCCGGCACCGGCCCGGACCCGGGCTGGGCCGCGCCTGTCGCCAACACCCGGGCCTACTTGCTGGACGCCGCTCTGGCGCCGGTCCCGGACGGGGTGGCCGGCGAGCTGTACCTGTCCGGTCCCGGGCTGGCCCGGGGCTACCTGGGCCGCCCCGGCCTGACGGCCGGCCGGTTCGTGGCCGACCCGTTCGGGGCGCCCGGCGCGCGGATGTACCGCACCGGCGACCTCGCCCGCCGCCGGCCCGACGGCTCGCTCGCCTTCCTCGGGCGCGCGGACGATCAGATCAAACTGCGCGGGTTCCGGGTCGAGCCCGGCGAGATCGAACGGGCGCTGGAGGCGGCGCCCGGCGTCGGGACGGCGGCGGTCGTCTTCCGCCCGGACGCCCCGCCCGCGCTCCAGCTCGTCGCCTACCTGGTACCCGGGCCGGGGAGCGGCCCGGACCCGGTCGCGTCGGCCCGGGCCCACGCGGCCCGCGTGCTGCCGGCATACCTGCTCCCGCAGGCGTTCGTCGCGCTGGACCGGCTGCCCCGCACGGTCAACGGCAAGCTGGACCGGGCGGCGCTGCCCGAGCCGCCCGCCC
>NZ_CDWTNB010000264.1:0-3477 GCF_977947065.1 Frankia sp. CgJB1 | reverse complement strand
CTTACGATGGGACCGGACCCGATTCTTCTGGAGTATGCACGCGCAGGTGTACGCGCGTGCGCATGCGCGTACACATATCATCACCGCGCCACCATTTCCCGTGATCTGGGTGCAATAACCCATAACCCGGGAGAGAATGGTCAGCCCCTGGTGGCCTGTTGTTGCGCGTTCGCGTAGACAAGCTGAAGTAGGTCGGAGCCGGTGACCACCGTGAAGACGGATGCGGCGAGCCGCGTCGGCCGAGGCACGACGACCAGGCCGAAGACGAAGCCGGTGGCCACCCACTGCGCGGTGCAGAACGGGCAGGTGAGTAGCTCACCCACGCTGTGCCGGGCCGGGGGGTGCTCGCGGACCTCCTCGGCGAGTTCCGCCGGTCCCGCGGTGCCGCGGAAGCGGGTGAAGGGGGCGCGCAGCGGGCTTGTCACCGGGTCCTTGGCGAGAAGGCGGCTCAGCTTGTGCGTGGCGATCGTGACGAGAATCAGGTCGGGGACCGCGAACCGCTCGGGCAGGACCGCATCGGACACCCGGCCGATCAGCCCGAGAGCCGCGCACAACCCGCTATACGCCGACAGGGTGGCGAGATAGCCGCGCAGCGGGCGGGGCTCGTCGCCCGCGTACTCGCTCTGTTCCTGGCGCGCCGTGTTGGTCAGGCGGGCCAGCACACCGGTTTTCGGGGCATGCGTCATGTCGGATGCCTGCCCACCGTCTCCGACGGTAACCAGGCGGAGCACGCCCCGCCGGCCGCCGCCACGGCGGGCCCGGCGGAGGCCACCGGGTGCCACCGCCCGGGTCCGCGCGGCAGGAGGAACGGTCATGCTCTCGTCGGCAGGCCCGGACGAGTTTGCCGCAGCTTTCGGGGTTGCCGCAGCTTTCAGGGTTGCCGCAGCTTTCGGGGTCGTCGACCGGGTTTCGTTCGGGTCTCGTTCAGGACTCCGGCGCTGCGTCCCCGTGGCCGTTCGCGCTGGCACGCCGAGTGGTCGTGTTGAACATGCGGGTGAGGTACTCGGTGCGCAGGACGCCGCGGCCGTCGGCTCCGATATAGCCGACGTCACGGGTGAGATAGCCCTCGGGGTAGGTGTAGCCGGCGGCGGTGACCTCGCCGTTGCGGGTCCACCAGGCTTTGCGCTGGGTGTGGCAGCGGTCGCAGGCGTGGATGACGTGGTAGGCGCGGGCCTCACGGTCCTAGGTGGCGCTGTGGGGCTGCCAGCGATGTCCCATGGTGCGGCATTCCACGAAGCTCACAGGCAGCTCGTGCGCCCAGGACTCGATGCTGCGACGGGGGGACTGCTCGGCCATCAGGGTGTTGGCCCCTTTCCGGGGAGACGGTGCGCGGGACGGGAACGACGAACGTAACGGTGGGAGAACGCCGACGGTCTCCTGGAGTGATCCTGCCATCCGGACCTGGTGTGGGTCTCTTCGGTGGGCATGCTGGCGCGCCCCCTGTGACCAGGGTGGATCGGCAACGGACGGCCCACTGTAGTGGTACGGAGGCAGCGTTGTCGTGCACGCGATTCACGATGCCGCCTGCTTCACTGCAACCATCGACACTTTCGGTGAACGGCCTGCCGTCGTGCGGTGCGCGGGACTGGGCCTTGAGGCGGAGATGGATGTGCACGGCTTCCAGCACGCTCACCCGGCCATGGCCGCCGATGGCGAGCACGACAGGTCGATGATCATCTTCTTGCCTGTGGGTGCCCCCGCGGTAGTGGCATGCAATCGTGGAAGAGTGCAGGCACATCGGCCCATGGGCGGTCACGGGGGCGCGAGCCGGACCGCGGTGCTGGTGTGCCAGGGGCGGGCCGTTGCGCACGGGCGCATCGCCATCGACCGGTTCGACGATCCGACAGCAATGATGTTCCTGCGCGTCGACGAACGGGGCGTTGTCGAGTGGGTGCGCGGCGGTGTCCCGCCGCGGGGGTGGGGGGCGCGGCTCGAGTTCGAGATGGTGCGGGCCTGCGGTGAGGTGATGGTGCCGCGTACCGTCGCCATCGACGAGGCCCTCCGGGAGGCCGTCGGCGGGGCCGACGGTGAGGCCGTCGGCGATCGGGGGGTGCGGCGGGCGGAGCAACTGGTGGTTCTCGGCGCGGGCCTGGACGGGCGGCCCTGGCGGATGCCGGAGCTCGCCGCCGTCGCCGTATTCGAGGTCGATCATCCGGCGTCCCAGCGGGACAAGCTCGACCGGCTCGGAGACGCGGATCGGCCCGGGGAGGCGGGGCCGCCGGGAACGACACCGCGTTCCGGAACGACACCGCGTTCCGGAACGACACCGCGCTTTGTGCCGGTGGACTTCAGCCGCGACGACCTCGATGCGGCCCTGACGTCGGTAGGGCATCGGCCGACGGTGCCGACGGTCTGGATCTGGGAGGGTGTCGTGCCCTACCTCACCCGGGGCCAAGTCGCCGCCACGACCCGGGTCGTCGCGGGGCGCTCGACCCCGGGAAGCCGCCTGATCGTTCACTACCACACGCCGACGCTCTCGGCGCTTCTCGGCCGGCTGGCGGCACGGGTGCTAACCATCGTGTCACGGCGCCCCGATCCCCTGGCCCGCGAACCCAACCGCTCGGCATGGACCCCCGCCGCGATGCGTCGGATGCTTGCCGCCCACGGCTTCACCGTCCGCCGCGACGACGACCTGCTCACGCTCGCCCGGTGGCTGGCGGTGCCGGTCCGGCACTGCCAGTCGCTGCGCAACGGCCACGTCGTCGTGGCCGACCTCCTCGTGGCCGACCCCGACATGGTCTAACCCGACATGGTCTGGCGCCACCTCGCGCGCTCCGCTCACACGGACCGATCCGCCCGTCACCCTGATCCGCCCGTCACCCGATCTACTTACAGTACGTAGTTCCCTCGTGGGTTTCGGTTGGGGTTGACCGGGGATGATGCCCATGGCACCCGTGCGGGAAACCCGACGAGACCGCACTCGGCGATCGTGGCGACCGACCGGCAAGACACTGCGGACCGTACACCGGTCGGTCGTCTCCGCGGTCGGTCACCTGCCGTCCCGGGGTACCGGGCGCCCGGTGGGCAAGGGGAGCATCCAGGCGCTGATCGGACCGGAGGAGGCAGGTCACCGGGGCAAGTCACCGGAGGAGGTGGGGAGGGGTCGGGTCAGAGCCGGTTGCGTAGCAGCTGCTTGCCCTCCTCGGCGCCCTTGCGGCTCTCGTTTTGCGCCCGGCGGAACAGGCTCGCCAGTTCTTGGTCGCCGTCGCGCTCGGCGTCGCCGATGTAGGTCGCCAGCCGCAGCGCGTTGCTCAGGCACCTCTCCGTGAACCACAGCAGGTCGTACTGGGCGTCCTTCGTGCCGGTGACGTTCCCGGTCTCGGCTGTCGTGGTCATTTGATCGGCTCCCTTCATCGGGGTCTGCGGATACGCATCCTTCGGAGTACCAGTTCCCGCACGGGCCGCTCTTACCCATCTGTCCGTCCGTGTCCGTCTGTCCGTCTGTGCCGCCGGAGAAACCGAACGGCGGCATCGAGG
>NZ_CDWTNB010000263.1:0-3531 GCF_977947065.1 Frankia sp. CgJB1 | reverse complement strand
AGGTTCCCGGTGGGCAGCCGGTCCACCGACCGCGCCGGCCGGGCCCGGCCGCGCGCGACACCGCTCGCGTCGCCGTCCGCGAACGCCCGCAGCCGCGCCCGCAGCCCGTCCCGGTTAGCCGCCACGAACGCCAGCCGCTCCTTCAGGTGCGCGCGACCGCTCTGGAGAGTCCAGGCGATGTCGTCGAGCGCCGCCGCCGCGGGCAGGCCGTCCGCCAGCCGCTCGCCCAGGACGCGCAACCGCTCCTCGTTGTCAGCCGAGAGCACCACCAGCTGCGGTCGGCCCGTCGCGGCGGGCTCGGTGCGCGCTGGCGCCTCCTCCAGCACCACATGGCTGATCGTGCCGCCCGCACCGAACGAGCTGATCCCCGCCCGCCTCGGCCGCCCGGCGTCGGGCCACGGCGCGGCATCCCGCTGCACCCGGAACGGCGTGGCGGCCCAGTCGACGTTCGGGTTGAGCCGGTCGACGTGCAGGGTCGGCGCGAGCGTGCGATGTTCCATCTGGAGCAGGACCTTGGTCAGCGCCGCGAGCCCCGCGCCCGCCTCGACGTGCCCGATGGTCGACTTCACCGATCCGATCGGCACGCTGCCAGCCGGGCGTTCGCCGAACACCCGGCTCAGGCCGTCGATCTCCACCGGGTCGCCCAACGCGGTGCCGGCGCCGTGCGCCTCCACGCAGTCGATGTCGCCCGGCCCGAGCCGCGCGTCGGCCAGGGCCTGTCGCACCACCTCGCTCTGCGCGAGCGGGCTCGGTACCAGGTAGCCGTTGGTGCGCCCGGCGTGGACCACCCCCGTGCCGCGCACGACCGCGCGTACCCGGTCCCGGTCGGCCAGCGCACGGCGCAACGGCTTGAGGACCAGCGCGCCGACGCCTTCGCTGGGCACGAACCCGTCGCCGCCTTCACCGAAGCTGCGGCAACGGCCCGAGCTGGACGTCAGCGACATCTGCCGCTGCTCCAGGAACTTGTTGGGATGCAGCGACAGGTTGACCGCCCCGACCACGGCGAGCTCGCACTCACCGGCGCGCAGCGCGCGTACCGCGAGGTGCATCGCCACCAGCGACGACGAGCACATGGTGTCCACCGTCAGGCTGGGGCCGCGGAGGTCGAAGAAGAACGACACCCGGTTGGCGACGTGCCCGATGCCGCCGCCGCTGTAGGTGGGGGTGCCGCGCAGGGTCTCCTCGACGCCGAAGAACTGGTGGTCCGAGTACATCGCCCCGGCGTAGACGCCGACGCGCGACCCGTACCGCTCGCGCATCCGCTCGGCGGGCAGCCCCGCGTCGTCGAGGGCTTCCCAGCAGGACTGCAGGAACAGGCGTTCCTGCGGGTCCATCAGGGCCGCGTCACGCGGCGTGATCCCGAACAGGAGCGGGTCGAACTCGTCCACGCCGTCGAGGTAGCCGCCGGTCATCCGCTCGACCGGCCAGCCCGGCCGGCGCCGGTCCGGCGGCAGCGCGCCGACGCAGTCGCGGCCCTCGACCAGGTTGCCCCAGAACGCGTCGAGATCGGGGGACCGCGGGTAGCGGCCCGCGAGGCCGATGATCGCCATCGCGCCGTCGTCCGCCGGTGCTACCGGCACCGGACCGGAATCCGGCGCCGAGGCGACACCTGGCCATCGAGGTGCCTTCAGGACCGGCGCGGGGGTCAGCGGTGCGGGGCCTCCTGGTCCGGGGCCTCCTGGTTCGGAGCCTCGCGGGGCGAGGTCCTGGGCCCGCGGCCGGACACCGGCCGCGTCGAGTTCGTCCACGACCCCGGCCAGCGTGCGGTGCCGGAAGAACAGGGCGCGGTCGGACAGTCCGAAGTCCCGCTCCAGCGTCACGTTGAGCTCGCTGATCTGGGACGAGGTGAGCCCGTAGTCCTCGAACGGCGTGTGGGGGTCCAGCCGGTCCCGGGGGATGCCCGACACCTGGGCGTACTGGACGACGAGATGCTCCAGCAGTGCACCGGACGCCGCTTCGGGGGCGGGCGCCGGTGCCGGTTCGGCCAGGTGGAACGGGTAGGCGGGCAGCGGCTGCCGGTCCGGTCGGGTCCGCCAGAACGCGCGCCACGGCACGTCGTGCCCCCGAACCCACAGCTCGGCGGCCTCCGTGGGAGTCCTCGGCTCGGCTCCGCTCGCGCCACCCACGGCGTGGCCGGTGCGCACGCGCGGGTCCGCCCGGCCGACGACGGCTGCCGCGAGCCCCTCGACCAGGTCGTCCAAGCTCGCGCACACCACCGCGAGCCGGTGAGCCATCGGGGTCCGCGCCGTCTGCGTCGTCCATGCGATGCCGCGCAGCGCCTCGTCGCGGTCGCCCACGCCGTCCCCCAGGTCACGCACGTGGTCGTGGTGCGACCTGGCATAGTGCGCCAACCGAACGGGATCGCCCGCGGACACCAGGACGACGGCCGGGTCCACCAGGCCGTTGCTCGGTTGCATCCCGCCTCCTTCCGGTGCGTACGGCCGGACCTTACCCACCGCGATCACGCCGGTATGCTCAGTACTGAGCAGCGCCCACGAGGTCGGCCGCGCCGGCCATCAGGTGGTCCGCGATCCCCGCCACGGCCCGCCGCCCCGGGTCCCGGTTGAACGCCGCCAGGTCCGGGCCACACGGCAGCCGGTAGTCGAGGGGTTGTTCCGGTGCGCCGTCACGCCAGGCGGCAGCGCGCCGCAGATACCACCGGAGGGCCTCCGCCAGCCGCCGCCGGGGGTCGGCCACGCCCTCGGCGATCTGGTCCAGCGGGTGACCGACGTAGCGTGCCGCAGGGTGGCGGCGTCGGGTTCGGCCCGCCGCCGGTACAGGTCGACGAGGTGGTTGGCCCTGGCCGCGAACAGGGTGCCGCGGCGCAGCACCTCCGAGCGGGCGCCGAGCGTGAAGTGTGAAGGGTCCGGGTCCAGCCGGTGTCGCCGGGTGCCAGCGCGGCCAGATGCGCCCTGGTCGCGGCGGTGAGCGCGGACTCCTCGGCGCACAGGTTCACCGAGGTGGTGAGCAGGAAGTCCGCCCCCAGGGCGAACGCCGCCGCGGCCTGCTCGGGCGTCCCGACACCACCGCTCACCCCGACGTGCACCGGTTGCGGGACGCCCCGGGCGAGGGCCCGCACCTCGGGCAGCAGGTGCAGCACCGTCAGGCCGCCCCCGTGCCACCCTGCGGGCGACGCGACCGCCAGGTCGGAGGCCACCGGCAGGTGGCGGGCCGCGTCGGCTTCCGCCGACGTCAGCGCGCCGGCGCGGACCAGGGCCTCCAGCACCGCCGGGCCCGGCGGGTTCAGGAACGCTCGAGCGCAGTCCAGCCCCATCACGCGGGCGACCACGTGCCGCGCCGGCCTGGCCCGGCCGTGCCGGTCGCGGTGCGCGCCGGTGAAGCGGAACCGCACCAGTTCGGGAGTGGGGCCCAGCGGCAGGTCGACCTCGACCACGCGGACGTCGGCGGCGGGTGGCCCGTCCGCTCGCCATGTCGTCGCCGGCCAGGAGACCGGCGCGTCGGCGAACCCCAGCACCCCCGCGCCGGCCGCCGCGGACACCAGCCGCGAGCCGTTCGCGCCGACGCCCGACG
>NZ_CDWTNB010000262.1:0-3580 GCF_977947065.1 Frankia sp. CgJB1 | reverse complement strand
GCGCCGAGAACCCCGCGGCTCGCGCCGCCCGGGTCGCCGAGGCCCGCGACATCATCGCCGCGAGCGGAGCGGTGGCCGCCGCTGAGGAACGGATCGCCGCCCGGACCGCCACAGCGGTCGAGGCGGCGCGGCGGGCGGATCTGGACGTCACGACCCTCGCCGCCCTGACGGAACTCGCCATGGCGGCGACTTCGCGCTCACATTGAGCACCTGACCACCTCGGTTAACCGCACCATCGACCAGGAAGCAGGTGGCAGGTGGCAGGTGCGCACGGTGACCGGAGCGACGGATCACGTCGTCATCGTCGGGGCCGGTCTCGCCGGTCTGTCGGTCGCGCTGCGCCTGGTCGGCGCCGGCCGGCGGGTGACGGTGCTCGAGCGGGAGGCGACCCCCGGCGGTCGGGCCGGCCTGCTCGCACTGGGCGACTATCGTTTCGACACCGGACCGACCGTCCTGACCATGCCCGAGCTGATTGCCGACGCCCTGGACTGTGTCGGGGAGGATCTCGACCGCTGGCTGTCGCTGACCCGGCTCGACCCGATGTACCGGGGGTTCTTCGCCGACGGTTCGTCGCTGGACATCCGCGCCGACCCCGCCGACACCGCACAGGAGATCCGGGCGTTGTGCGGCCCGGCGAAGGCGGCCGGCTTCGAGCGGTTCGTCGGCGTCGTCACCGCGATGTTCCGCACCCAGCTGCGCCACTTCATCGACGCGCAGGTCGACTCCCCGCTGTCGTTGCTGCGCCCGCAGCTCGCCCGGCTGGCCGCCATCTGCGGGACCCGCGGACCCGGCGGATGTTCTCCTTCCAGGCGATGTACGCCGGGCTCGCCCCGCACGACGCGCTGGCCCTCTACGCCGTCATCTCCTACATGGACTGCGTCGCCGGGGTCTACCACCCGACCGGCGGCATGCACGCCGTTGCCGAGGCGCTGGCCGGCGCCGCGGCCAAGCACGGTGCCACCCTGCGCTACGAGACCACGGTGATGCGGGTGGAGGTGCGGGGCGGCCGGGCGGTCGCGGTGCACACCGCGGCGGGGAAGCGCATCGGCGCCGACGTGGTGGTGCTCAACCCCGACCTGCCGATCGCCTACACCGAACTGCTGCCTCCCTCGACGGCGCCGGCCCGTCTGCGCCGCCTGCGGTACTCGCCCTCGTGCTTCCTCCTGCTGGCCGGGGGGCGCGTAGAGTACCCGCACACCGCGCATCACACCATCCACTTCGGCCGGGCCTGGCGGTCGACCTTCCGCGAGATCATCGATCGCGGCGAGCTGATGAGCGACCCGTCCTTCCTCGTCACCACCCCCTCACGCACCGAACCCGCGATGGCCTCGGCCGGCGGCCACACGTACTACGTGCTCTTCCCCACACCCAACCTCACCGCCCCGCTCGACTGGTCGGTGCTGCGCTCGCGCTACCGCGACGAGGTGGTCGCCACCTGCGAACGCCACGGCTACCGAGGCTTCGGCGACGCCATCGAGGTGGAGCAGGTCACCACGCCCGCCGACTGGCGGGCCCGCGGGATGGCGGCGGGCGCCCCGTTCGCGGCGGCCCACACCTTTCGCCAGACCGGCCCGTTCCGCCCCTCGAACCTGGCCCCGGGCCTCACGAACGTCGTGTTCGCCGGCAGCGGCACCCGGCCCGGCGTCGGGGTCCCGATGGTCCTCATCTCCGGCCGGCTGGCCGCGGAGCGGATCCTCGGCGCTGACCGGGGCTACCGTTCCCGCGCCCTGCGCTGACCCGGGACGCACCCCGGCAGCCTGGCACCCCGGTGCCCCGGACATTTCCCAGCGCCGAGAAGTTGCTGAAGAGCGGCTTAGAAGAGGCATCCGGCCAGGCCGTGCCGAGTCCTTTGGCACCCTGTTCCACGATGCGGCTGGGACAATGCTGCCATGGACGAAGGGCACAGCCCGGCCGGCCTCGCCGTACCGGACACCACGTCGGACGCGGCGCTGCTCGAACGCGCCCTGTTCGAGATCAAAAAAGTGATCGTCGGACAGGACCGGATGGTCGAACGCATGCTCGTCGCCCTGCTCGCCCGGGGCCACTGTCTGCTGGAGGGCGTGCCCGGAGTCGCGAAGACGCTGGCCGTGCAGACCCTCGCGACCGTCGTCGGCGGTTCGTTCGTCCGCATCCAGTTCACCAACGACCTCGTGCCCTCCGACATCGTCGGTGCCCGCATCTACCGGGCGAGCCAGGAGACGTTCGACGTCGAGCTCGGCCCGGTCTTCGCGAACTTCGTGCTCGCCGACGAGATCAACCGGGCACCCGCGAAGGTGCAGTCGGCGCTGCTGGAGGTGATGTCGGAGAAGCAGGTCTCGCTCGGCGGGGTCACCCACCGGCTTCCCGAGCCGTTCCTGGTACTGGCCACCCAGAACCCGATCGAATCCGAGGGCGTCTACCCGCTACCGGAGGCGCAGCGGGACCGGTTCCTGATGAAGGTCAACGTCCCCTACCCGAACCCGGCGGAGGAGCTCGAGATCGTCCGGCGGATGGGCACCTCGCCACCGGTCCCCGAGCGGGTCCTGATCCCGGAGGCGCTGACCCGGCTGCAGACCCGGACCGACGAGGTGTTCGTCCATCACGCCATCATCGAGTTCGCCGTCCGGCTGGTGCTTGCCACCCGGTCCCCCGGCGAGGCGGGCCTACCCGAGCTCGAGGGCCACCTGGCCTACGGAGCCTCGCCGCGCGCCTCGCTCGGACTGGTCGCGGCGGCCCGCGCGCTCGGCCTGCTGCGCGGGCGCGACTACGTCGTACCCGACGACGTCGCCGCGGTCGCCCTGGACGTCCTGCCCCACCGCCTGGTGCTCTCGTACGAGGCGCTGGCCGAGGGGCTGACCGCGGACGCGATCGCCGCCCGGATCCTGGGCGTGATTCCGCAGCCTCAGGTGGCGCCCCGCCAGCAGGGCCCCTCCTACCCCACCGGTCCGCAGGCCGGCGGGTGGGGGACGAACCCGCGTTCGGGCTTCCCGGAATACCTCGACCAAGGTGCGCCCGGATGACGGACCCCGCGGGCCGGCTCCGGGCCGGCTCCATGTCGGCGACCGATCCGGCGGTGGAGCGGACCCTGCGCCGGCTCGAACTGACCGTGCTTCGCCGTCTCGACGGCATGCTCCTCGGCGATCATCTCGGGCTGCTGCCCGGTCAGGGCAGCGAGAAGGCCGAGAGCCGCGAGTACGCCGTCGGTGACGATGTGCGCCGGATGGACTGGGCCGTCACGGCCCGGACCACCGTCCCCCACGTCCACGATCTCATCGCCGACCGGGAGCTCGAGACCTGGGCGCTGGTGGACCTCACCGCCAGCACCGAGTTCGGCACCGGTACCTGGCAGAAGCGTGATCTGGCGATTGCCGCCACGGCCGCGGTCGGCTTCCTGACCGCCCGCACCGGCAACCGGATGGGCGCGATCGCGCTGACCCAGGCCGGTCCACGGGCGATCCCAGCCCGTCCCGGCCGGGACGGGCTGCGGGCGCTGCTGCACACGCTCATCACCGCGCCTCGCGGCGCGCACGACCGGCCCCGCCGCCGGCCCGACCCGGCGGCGGCCACCAACCTCGCCGCGGCGGTGGAGGACCTGCTGCAC
>NZ_CDWTNB010000261.1:0-3804 GCF_977947065.1 Frankia sp. CgJB1 | reverse complement strand
CGGACACACACCTACGTCTCGCTGGAAGGGCGATCAGAATCGGCCCGCTTCGTACCGTCTGACGGCTTCTCGGTCGGGTGGCCGGTCAGGTGGTGGGCACGGCCGCGTCGGCGCGTGGCCGGACGAGGGTGAACCGGTCGAACGGGACCGGCGTCGGTGCACTGGAGTCGTACACGGTCACCCGGATGCTCGTCGAGCCGCCCGGTTCACCTGGATCCACCTCGAAAGCCGCGAAGGCGTATGGATGCTCCGGTGCCCGGAAGGCGAGCCAGGGCGCGTCCTCCCTCGCCCGGGCCGATCGGCGATGCCACCCGCCGGGATCCTGTTCGTGCACGCCGACGATGACCCAGCAGGCGGGTGGATCGAACAGTGCGTGCGCGGACGGCGACGATGATCCTCCGGTCCCCACGAGCAGGTGGACGGTGCCCGCCGAGGTGTCGAGCAGGTCACCGGCCCCGCCGACAGCCGCGGCGCCCGCTCCGTCAGCGGTCTTCCGGGCGGGCGTCGTCGCATCGGGGACCGGGCGGGGAGTCCGGGTCGCGCTGTCCGGCACGACCCCGCGCAGCGGATGAGTGCGCTCGTAGTGGTGCTCGTGGCCGCAGAGCACCAGATCCACCTCGTAGGTGTCGAACAACGGCAGCCATTCCTCCCGGATACCGAGGTCGGCGCCGTTGTGCTCCGCCGCGGTCGACACCGCGGCGTGGTGCATGCCGACGACGATCCAGTCGATGCCGGAATCGGCGCGGGCCTGTTTGAGGGTCCGCTCCAACCAGGAGGTCTGCCGGCCGGCGGTGTACCCATGGAGGTAGACCCGCCCGCTGTCCTGATAGCAGACATCGGCGGCGCTGAGCATGACGAACCGCACGCCGCCGACGGTGAACGCGTACCAGAGCCCGGCGAGGTAGGCCTCCTCGTCGTGCTGGGGAAGGGCGAAGTAGGCCTGGTAGGGCGGCTAGCCCCAGCGCTCCGTTGCCCCGCTCGGTCTCATGGTTGCCGTTGTAGGGCATCCACGGCCGGAACCGGGCGGAGGAGCTGATCATCGTGAACCAGTCGAACCAGTCGCGAACCGGATCTGTGCGCTGGTTGGCGTACGACAGGTCGCCGTTCGCGAGGTTGAACAGCGGCGCGAGGCGTTCCACTCCGGTCACCACGTGGCGTGACGCGGCCGAGCCGTACGGGTCATGCGGCTCGTCGGTGCCCTGGTCGCCGAAGCAGGTGAAGCTGAAGGCGGCCCGGTGCCGTGGAGCCGTGCGGAACGACCCGTGGGCCAGGCCCCAGCGCCCGTCATGACCCACGTCATAGCGGTAGCCGGTAGCCGGCAGGAGGCCGGACAGGTGCGCATGGTGGGCGAAGACCACCTCGTTCGTCAGGGCGTCCGTGTAGGAACGGGTGAGCGCGGTCACCGAGCCGGTAGACCCGCCATCCGCCGGGCCGAACCGTACCTGGGGCCGTGGGACGGCAGTTCGGGTCAGCCACGAGACGACCATGGACGTGGCGGGATCAGAGCCGAAGGTCAGGTGAACGCCGAGCGCGACGTCGGGACTACCAGTCACCAGCGGAGCTCTCCGTTCGCCGAACCAGCAGTCCGAACCGTCCTCGGGGCGATGAAGTTGTGCCTGTGCTGTGCCGGCAACCGGACCCGATCTCGCCAGGTGCCCCGGCTGGCAAGGTGGTTATCCGGTGGCTGACATTTTCCCATATTCCGTTACCGGTCGCCGACTGAGCGGTGTGACCGAGCGATGTGTGAGAGAACGAACGTGTTCCAACTTTGGAGCGACCAGCCCGGATACGCGGCCGAGACGGCGATGGCCGGCGCAGCCCCGGGGCTGCGCCGGCCATCGCCGTCTGGCCATCACGCCCGGCTATCGCGTCCGGCCATTGCGAGGTCACCGGACCGGCCGCCTCCCGGGAGGCAGCCGGAACTTCCCGAGTGCCTACTCGCTGGACTTGGCCAGATCGACCGGCGGGGCATCGGGCACCTGGTTCGGCTTCACCTCGCCACGGAAGACGAACTTCGCCTCGTCACCATCGCCTTCGACGTCCCCGACGACGATCTCGCCCGGCTTGAGCGTGCCGTACAGGATCTTCTCGGACAGCACGTCCTCGATCTCCCGTTGGATCGTCCGGCGCAGTGGCCGGGCGCCCAGCACCGGGTCGTACCCCTTCTTCGCCAGCAGGGCCTTGGCGGCCGACGTCAGCTCGAGAGCCATGTCCTTGTTCTTGAGCTGGGCGTCCACCCGGGCCAGCATCAGATCGACGATCTGGATGATCTCGGCCTCGGACAGCTGGTGGAAGACGATGATGTCGTCGATCCGGTTGAGGAACTCGGGCCGGAAGTGCTGCTTGAGCTCGTCCTGAACCTTCGCCTTCATCCGCTCGTAGTCGACGGCGCCCTGACCGGTGGCGAACCCGATGCCGGGGCCCTTGGAGATGTCCCGGGTGCCCAGGTTCGACGTCATGATCAGAACGGTGTTCTTGAAGTCGACCAGCCGGCCCTGGGAGTCGGTCAGCCGACCGTCCTCCAGGATCTGCAGGAGGGTGTTGAAGACGTCGGGGTGCGCCTTCTCGACCTCGTCGAACAGGACCACCGAGAACGGCTTGCGCCGCACCCGCTCGGTGAGTTGGCCGCCCTCCTCGTAGCCGACGTAGCCGGGCGGGGAACCCACCAGCCGCGAGACGGTGTGCTTCTCCATGTACTCGGACATGTCGAGCTGGATGAGCGCGTCCTCGTCACCGAAGAGGAACTCGGCGAGCGTCTTGGACAGCTCCGTCTTACCGACACCGGACGGGCCGGCGAAGATGAACGAACCGCCGGGGCGCTTGGGGTCCTTCAGCCCGGCACGGGTGCGCCGGATCGCCTGGGAGACGGCCTTGATGGCCTGCTGCTGGCCGATGACGCGCTTGTGTAGCTCGTCCTCCATGCGCAGCAGGCGCGCGGTCTCCTCCTCGGTGAGCTTGAAGACCGGGATGCCCGTCCAGATGGCGAGCACCTCGGCGATCTCCTCGTCGCCCACCTCGGCGACGACGTCCATGTCGCCGGCCTTCCACTCCTTCTCCCGCTTCGCCTTCTCGGAGAGGAGGGTCTTCTCCTTGTCCCGCAAGGACGCGGCCTTCTCGAAGTCCTGCGCGTCGATCGCGGACTCCTTGTCCCGGCGGACGGTGGCGATGCGCTCGTCGAACTCGCGTAGGTCCGGCGGAGCGGTCATCCGACGGATGCGCATCCGCGAACCCGCCTCGTCGATCAGGTCGATCGCTTTGTCGGGCAGGAACCGGTCGGAGATGTAACGGTCGGCCAGGGAGGCGGCCGCCACCAGCGCGGCATCGGTGATCGATACCCGGTGATGCGCCTCGTACCGGTCCCGCAGCCCCTTGAGGATCTCGATCGTGTGCGCCACTGACGGCTCCGCGACCTGGATCGGCTGGAACCGCCGCTCGAGAGCGGCGTCCTTCTCCAAGTGCTTGCGGTACTCGTCGAGCGTAGTCGCGCCGATGGTCTGCAGCTCACCGCGGGCGAGCATGGGCTTGAGGATCGACGCCGCGTCGATGGCACCCTCGGCCGCGCCCGCGCCGACCAGTGTGTGCAGCTCGTCGATGAACAGGATGATGTCGCCGCGGGTCCGGATCTCCTTGAGGACCTTCTTCAGCCGCTCCTCGAAGTCACCGCGGTAGCGGGAACCGGCGACCAGAGCGCCGAGGTCGAGGGTATAGAGCTGCTTGTCCTTCAGGGTCTCGGGCACCTCGCCCTTGATGATCGCCTGCGCCAGTCCCTCGACCACGGCGGTCTTGCCGACGCCGGGTTCACCG
>NZ_CDWTNB010000260.1:0-3927 GCF_977947065.1 Frankia sp. CgJB1 | reverse complement strand
GTTATTTCAATGCAAATCCTGGGAGCATCCCTCCTCCCGGGCGCTTACGATACCGAGCATCTTCGTCGTTTCCACCGGATGCTCTTCCAGGACATCTACCGATGGGCGGGCGAGATTCGTACTGTGAACCTCGCGAAGGATGGCCACCCGTTCTGCCGGGCGCTGTTCGTCGAGGGGCAGCTCTACGATCTTTTCTCGGGCCTGGCCGAAGACCGTCATCTCGTAGGGATTAAGCGAGAATCCTTTGTTCTCAGGTTTGCGACACTCTACGGCGACCTGAACGCCATCCATCCGTTCCGGGAAGGAAACGGCAGAGCTCAACGGGCCTTCCTACGACAGCTCGCGGCGGGTGCGGGCTGGACCGTGCTCTGGGAGAAGCTCGGTAAAGAGGCCAACGATGGCGCTTGTCATCGCTACCGCATGAGCTTCGAACCGGGTGAGCTCGTCAATATGCTCGATCCGATCATGACGCCGAGGATGTAGGCACTTGCGAGCGCCAGTCGATGCGCCCGGCGACCGAGAAGAACCGCGAATGCGATGCACAGCAGCCGTACCTGGCCCATCCGGCAGGTTCGAGCGCTGCACGGTCGGGCGGGACATCCCGCACGGAACCGGCGTCGCCTCCGCATGACCCATCCCGGGTAACCCCGGAGGACCGTGCCGGGCTCAGTGGGACCGACGCCGGGTGACCGATCTATGCGACCGGGAGACGGTGGATGAGGTGCTGGGCGGTGTCGACGACGAAGGCGGTGCCGTCGCTGTGGACGGTGACACCGAGCGGTCGCCGCAGACCTGTTCGGGCGTCCGCGAAGGTGCGGACGAGTCGATCGCGGGTGACGAGGCGGACCCGTCCCCGGTCGGGGTCGGTGACCAGCAGACCGCCCGAGGGGGTGGGCGCCAGCGAGTGGGGCCGACCGACGTCCGCGATCCGGGCTGGGGCTCCGTCGTCGGGGGACGCGCCGTAGAACATCCCGGCAGCCGTGGAGATGGTCCCGTCGGCGTCGACCGCCCGCAGCAGGTGATTGTCGGTGTCGGCGAGGTAGACATTCCGTCCGGGCGGGGCCGTGACGTCGTGCGGGCGCCGGAGCTGGGCGAACTGGGCGGGTCCGTGATCTCCGGACAGGCCGGGGACACCCGCTCCCGCCAGCGGTGCCGCCCGCAGATCCGGGTCGATCAGGATCACCTGGTGGCCGCCGGTGTTCGCGACGTACACCCGGCCCGCCGCGTCGGCGTAGACGCCGTGCGGGTGCGCCAGGTCGAGTGAGGTGGCGTGCCGGGCGGCGGGGCCGGCCGGCGGGCCGTGACGGCCGGAGCCGGCGACGGTGACGATCCGACCGTCCGGCGCGACCCGGCGGATCCGATTGTTGAAGCTGTCCGCGATGAACAGAGAACCGTCGGGGCCCAGAGCCAGCCCGCACGGGTTATCCAGCTCGGCGTCGACGGCCGGCCCCCCGTCACCGTGCGGGCCGCTCTTGCCGGAGCCGGCCACATGGACCGTCCGGCCGTCGCGTTCGATCCGGAGCACCCGGTGACGTAGCCGTTGGGACACGTACACCGCACCGTCCGGCGCGGCGACCACACTGTACGGGTAGTCCACCCGCAACGGCGCGGACGTGATGTCGGCCGGGCGGAGGTCGCGCCGCGCGGTCCGGTTCAGGGACCGGCGCCGGATCACGCCGGCCGACCATCGGCGTGGTGAGGCGGTGGCTGACGGCGTGACGGCTGGCGGCGGGACGGCTGGCGGGGTGCGGGCCGACGGACTGCCGCGCGCCGCGTCGCGCACATCGTCGTCGAGCCGCAGCGGCAGCGGGCAGCGGGTGAGCCAGTCCGCACCGAGCGCCTGGGCCGTTGCGGCGGCGAGATCCAGGGCGAACGCGTGGGCCGACGGCGGGCGTGCACCGGGCTCCTTGCGCAGCGCCCGGTCCACCACCGCGGCGATCGCCGGCGGCGCGGCGTCCAGTGGTTGCGGCGCGACGCGCAGATGATGGTCCATCAGCTGCGCCATCGACAGCACCCGGACGAACGGTGGGCGGCCGCTGAGCAGTTCGTAGAGGACGATCCCGAGCGCGTACAGGTCGCACGCCGGTCCCGGCGGCCGGCCGTCGAACTGTTCCGGCGCCATGTAGACGGGGGTACCGACGAGCGTGCTCGGGGCCGCACCGGAAGCGCCGATGAGCTTGACGATCCCGAAGTCGGTGACCTTCAGCAGGCCGTCGGCGCTGAAGAGAATGTTGTCCGGTTTGATGTCGCGGTGCAGGATCCCGCCCGCGTGCGCGCATTCCAGCGCGGCGGCGGTCGCCAACCCGATCGCGCAGACGACGTCGACGGTCAGCCCGTTCGCCGCGCGGGCCCGCACGGTGCCGCCCGCCAGCCGCTCCATGACGAGCAGGCACAGGTCCCCGGATTCGACGTAGTCGTAGAGGCGGACTATGTGGGGATGGTCGAGCCCGGCCAGCAGGCGCGCCTCCGCCAGGAACCGGCCGTGGGCGCCGCCGTCCGCCGCGCTGGTCGACAGGACCTTGATCGCAACGGTCCGGTCGAGCTGGCGGTGGCGACCCGCGAGAACGACGGCGTGACCGCCGTGCCCGAGCATGGCGGTCACCTCGTAGGCGGGGAGCGCCTCGGCCACCCGGTCGGTGATGAACCGTTCCGGCTCCGGTCCGGTCAGCCGCACGGCGGATCGTAGTCGAGGCCCGGCAGGTACTGTTTCCATTCCTCGCGGGTGAGCGGGTCGCCGGCCCGCGCGCACAGCCGCGTGACGACGCTCGCCGGGTCGAGGTCCCAGACGAATCCGATCACCTGGTAGGGCGCTCCGACGATGAAGGCAGTGCCCGGGGCGAAGGCGACCGCCGCGAAGCCGTTGTAGCGGCCGCTGAAGGTGGCGTACGGCACCGGGTCGGCCGGATCGGACATTGTCCCACAGCCGCACCACACCGTTCGCGCCGCCGACGCCCGCCGCCATGAGCCGGCCGTCGGAGCTGAACTCGATGGAGTTGACGCCGGCCCCCAACCCGATGATCGAGGGCAGCGTGCGCGGGGCCCGGCGGTCCGTGACGTCCCACAGGGCGACCTTCGTGTCGAAGCTGCCGACGGCCAGGGTCCTTCCGTCCCGGCTGAAGGCGATGGTGATCAGGGCGCTGGTGAAGCCCATGATCGTGCTGATGCCCGCCGGTCGGTCCGGTGTCGTGATGTCCCACAACCGGATGGTCCGGTCGCCGCTCCCGGACGCCAGGGTGCGCCCGTCCGGACTGAAACTGACGGTGGCGACGTCGTAGCGGTGCCCTGCGAGGACGGACCGCTGCCGGGGCGTGGCCGGGGTGGAGATGTCCACCAAGGCCAGTCGGGCGCTCGTGCCGGCCAGCGCGAGGGTCCGGCCGTCCGGGCTGACCTCCAGGTCCTTGATCCCGCCGATGCCGGGATGGATGGTGGACAGCAGCCTGGGACGGCGGATGTCGGCGACGTCCCACAGCGTGACCGTGCCGTCGAAGTCGGTGGCGTAGTCGAGGCTGCCGGCGATGAGAACCCTGCCGTTCGGGGTGAACCGGACGCTGCCGACCGCGGCGTTGAATCCGGTCAACGTGGCGGCCGACACCGGCCGATCGGGGTCATGCGCATCCCACAGCCGGACGGTCTGCCCGTAGTCCCCGGTGGCCAGGACCCGCCCGTTCGGATGGACCGCCGTCGACCACAGGAAGCGGTGGTGCCCGACCAGCGTCGGCCCCGGCACGTCCCACAGGCGCAGGGCGCGGTCGTCGGCACCGGAGGCGAGGGTCCGCCCGTCCGGACTGAAGGCCAACGCCCACGGCTTCGACGCGTGCGGCAGGACCGCGATGGCGTCGAAATGGCGGGACGGATCGTAGATCTCGACCGCGCTGTTCACCCCCACGGCCACGAGGCCGTCCACGTTGACCGCCACCGCCTAGGTCT
>NZ_CDWTNB010000259.1:0-4017 GCF_977947065.1 Frankia sp. CgJB1 | reverse complement strand
AGGCTGTACCCGACGCCTGCGGCGCTCGAGACCCTGGCCGGGCGCTTCGACCAGGGCCTGCGCCAGGAGCTGAGCGCACTGCTCGACGCGGACGACGGTCGGCTGCGCCGCGAGCTGGCCACGCTAGTCGATCGGCGGAACAGGATCGCCCACGGCCTCAACGAAAGCGTCGGGGTCAGGAAAGCATTAGAGCTCCACAGAGTGGCCTGCGAGGCCGCCGACTGGTTCATCCTTCGCTTTGGTCCTTCCTGAGCCCCGGACGCGCAGTGCCGGAATTCTCCGAGCGGCGGCGGACATGCCAGTCTGATAGTGATGGTGGAGCGGGTGCCCGCCCCGGGCCGGCGCACCCATACTCGCCAGTTCCCAGTAGGTCCGCGTTCCTTCCCAGAATGGTTCCCGAGATGTCGCGGGCGGCCGGCAAGACAGTGAGTGAAGGATCTTGGCCGGTGGCGTCGTTGATCCAGATCATGATGGAAACGATGACGACTTCGACACCGAAGTAATGGGTGCCTTTGGCGAAGCGGACGGCGGGAGCACGCCAGACTACGTCTCGGCCGGAGCACCCGGAACCACGCGAACAGTTCCATACATGGACCTGGTAGGTGATGTGCTGCGGTGCGCGAGGCACGTCCTCGAAGCCCGACCGGCCGGCGCGGGGCTCCATGTGACCCTCGACCTCCACGCTGATCTCGTCGACGGGGACATCCAACCGGGCGGCGACGATCTCGAACATGTGCGTCAGGCAGCTGGCGAACACGCCGAGGACGAGCTCGGGCGAACTCAGCCCGAGGTCGGCACCGGCATAGTCCGGGGGCGAGTCACTGAGGATCTGGTGGTCCCGGATCCGGATCCGTCGAACTCCGCTGCGCCCGACGGCCTCGGACCGCGCCCGAAGCACCACCGGGCCCGCGAAGGTGCCCGCCGCGGTCGCGTCCTTACCTACGACCAGCGGTTGTCCGTCTACAACGCCCGCTTCGGCCTGGAAGGCACCTGGAGCGACCGGGTAATCGCCCGCCTCGCGGGCCCGGAGTCGATGGAGGGCCGCCACCGCCTCCGCGAGATCCTGACAAACCTGGGCCTGCCCTCCCACTGACCTTCCCGGACAAGCACGGGCACGCGGGGGCGTCCTGACGTCGTACTTCCCGGCCGGCCTCGGGGTCGAAGGAAGAGGGAAACGCGCCCGTGCCTGCTATCGGGTGACGATGACCGTCGCGCGGTGTCCGGTGGCGTTCTTGAATTTGGTGTCGCCGGTGAGCAGGTCGCAGCCGAGCGCTTCGGCGAGCGCGATGTAGGCGGCGTCGTAGGTACCGAGGTTGTGCCGCAGCTCCCACATCCGGGGATGGTAGGGCCAAACCGGATGACGGGTGATCCGCAGGCGCGCGTAGTCAGCCAGCATCTGCTCGCCGCGATGGTCAGTGATCTTCTTGCCTGCGGCAAGCCCGCGGACTGTTGACGCGACCTCGACGTCGAGATGGTGCGGGGCGTGCAGCGTGCGCGGGGTGGACAGGCGCTGCCGGAGCACCTCGTCGCCATCGCGGACGGACAGCACATCAATGACGAGCGAGCAGTCAACCACGTACGTGAGGGTCAACGCCGCCCCTCATCGCGCGCCGCGAGGATGTCATCCATGGTGAGCTCCACCGGTTCCCTGTCGCGAGCGATGCGGGCGATGACCTCCGCGTTGGTCTCCGTGGCCGCATCGGCATCCATCAGGTCCCGCAAGTACCCGGACAGTGACTGGCCGAGCGATCTGGCACGTTCGCGGAGGACCGCGAGCGTCGTCGGATCGACATCGCGTACCTGGATGATGCCCCCGTCGGCAGACTCGCTCATCTGTCCACGCTACCACGCTTCATGCATCATGCATGAATCCTCGAGTCACCCTCGCCAGAAGCGTTCGTGGGTGCCTCACGCCACCTCCGCCGCTTGCGCGGGACGTCGCCGTCAGCCGGTCATCAGCGACGCGGCGACGGTGGCACCGAGTTCCCAGCAGGCCTCGCGTGCCCCGGAGTCCACCTCGCCGACGATCGACAGCGGCTCGCGCAAACGCTTCCATCTGAGCCCGGTCGCGATGGTCTCGATCCCACGGATGGCGCCGGTCGTGTCGCTGTTACCATGGACGTAGAGGGTGTATGGGCGACCAACCGTCGCCTCAAGCACGGGGTAGTAGATCTGGTCGAAGAAATGCTTCAAAGCCCCCGACATGTAGCCGATGTTCGCCGGGGTGCCGAGCAGGTAGCCGTCCGCGGCGAGCACGTCGACGGCCGTCGCCGCCAAGGCCGGCTTGACGACGACGGCCACACCCTCGATCGCCTCGTCCCGGCTACCGGCCAGCACCGCTTCCAACATCACCTGCATGGTCGACGATGGTGTGTGGTGAACGATCAGCAGAGTCGGCATCGCGGCCATGCTATGGCCTCGGCCGACGTCTGGCCCCGGCCCCACCCGGGCATGGCAGCGGGCCAGGCGGTAGGCACCAGCCGCCTGATCGGGCACAATCGTCCGCAGAGGAGGTCGGCATGCAGCCATTGATCGAGACCAGACGCGCGGAGATCCAGCAACTCTGCCGCAGTCTCAACGTCCGCCGTCTCGACCTCATCGGATCCGCGACTTCCGACGCCTTCGACCTCGGCACCAGCGACGTCGACGTCCTCGTCGAGTTCGACGCTGACAACACCGCATTCGACTACTACGGTACCTACTTCACTCTCAAGGAAGGGCTTGAGCGCCTGTTTGGCCGCGCCGTCGACGTCGTCAGCGTCACCGCCATCCGCAACCCGTACTTCCGCGACCAGGTCATGAGCACCAGGCAGCCCTTGTATGCCGCCTGACCCACGCAAGTATCTCTGGGACGCTGCCAACGCGGCCGAACTCGCCCGAGGCTTCGCCCACGACCAGACCTTCGAAGATTATCTGGCGAACGCGATGCTCCGCGCCGCGGTTGAACGCGAGTTCGAGATCATCGGCGAGGCGCTCAACCAGCTGTCGAAAGCATCTCCAGACCTCGCCGCCGCGATCCCCGAGCTTCCTCGGATTGTTGCCTTCCGGAACATTCTCATCCACGGCTACGCCACCGTCGACGACGCCCTGGTCTGGCAGGTACTTCAGGAGAAGATCCCCGAGCTCGAACGAGTCGTCCGAAAGATGCTGACCGAAAGATGATTTACTCACACTACTCGCGAGAGCCAGGATCAGGAACACTGCCTGGGTGCTTGTGCTTCGTGTTCACCGCGCCGTTCCGCGGCGAGCGCTTCGCCGGCCATCTTGTTCGCGAGCTGGACGACGTGGAACGGGTGCACGGCGATGATCGTATCCGGGAGCGCGGGGCGGGTGGGTTCGTCGGCCGGCGCCGAAGGGTCGGTGGCCACGATCCCGGCATCGGCCGCGACCATCATGACCCACAAAACCATGATCCAGCGATATCATGAATTAAAGATCATTAGCGGCGGCCGCGGAAGGTACGCCGCAGGTCGTCGACCCATTGAGCGGGGATTTCCCAGGGAATGAAGTGGCCGCGGTGGTCGTGGGCGTTGAGGCCGACGTGATTGTACCAGGCGGCGCGGTCGGAGTCGAGGAAGTTCTGAACCCGCTGGTCGGTGCTGACGCCGGGTGGGTTTTCATAGCCGACGAAGGTGATGCCGGTGGGCGCCTCGATGGCTGGCTGCCGGTCGTGGGACGGGGCCCACGGGTAGCGGTTGTTGTTGGCGTAGGTGCGGATCGAGGTACCGATCGTGTTGGTCACCCAGAAGATCATGGTGTGGGTGAGCAGGTCGTCTTTGGTGAAGACGGTCTCGATGTCGCCGCCGTTGTCGCTCCACTTCACCCAGCGTTCGAGCATCCCGGCCGGGGAGTCGGACAGCCCGTAGGTGAGCGTGCTCGGGGCGAGCACGTGCGCGGCGAGGTGGACGGCGAGGTGGACGGCGAGGTGGACGGCGAAGCGCTTCTCCACGGCGACGATCTGGGCGTGGATGTCGTCAGGCAGGCCGTCGGGGCTGACCTCAATGCCATTTCCGCTAA
>NZ_CDWTNB010000258.1:1922-4729 GCF_977947065.1 Frankia sp. CgJB1 | reverse complement strand
CCTCCGCGCGGTTCTCGCCCACCACATCCTGTTCGCCTGGAACCGTCTCGGCATCCCCGCCTCCGACCAGGCGCAGCTCGCCCACACCGCCGCCGACATCATCTTCGATGACCTCGGCCCGATCCCTGACGAACGGTGACCACGATGACCACCCGCACCCCCGAGCAGCTCCGCGACAACCTGGTCGCCGACATCCATCGCTGGGGCACGTTCCGAACCGCCCAGGTCGAAGCCGCGTTCCGCACGGTCCCGCGGCGCCTGTTCCTGCCCGACGTCGACCTGGAAACCGCCTACGCCCCACAGGTCGTCGTCACCCGCTGTGCCCCCGACGGCACTGCGCTGTCCTCGGCCTCCCAGCCCAGCCTCGTCGCCGCCATGCTCGAACAGGCCGACGTCCAACCCGGCCACCGCGTCCTAGAGATCGGCACCGCCACCGGCATCAACGCCGCGCTCCTGGCCGAGCTCACCGGCCCGACCGGCCAGGTGACCACCATCGAGATCGACGAGGAACTCGCCGCAGGCGCGCGCACCGCGCTGACCACAGCCGGCTATGAGCACGTGGACGTCGTCCATGGGGATGGTGCGGCGGGCCACCTGGGCGGGGCGTCCTACGATCGGATCGTGATCACGGCCGGGGCCTGGGACCTGGCCAAGGGCTGGTGGGACCAGCTCGCCCCCGCTGGCCGCATCATCGTCCCCTTGCGTCTGCACGGAAGCGGCCTCACCCGCTCCCTCCCGCTCGACGCGGTCGGGCCGGGCCGGCTGGTCAGCCGCTCGGCGCTCGTCTGCGGCTTCGTCCCCCTACGCGGCACCGACGCCCACACCGGCCACGCCCTCACCCTCGCGGACGGCGTCGCTCTGCGCGTCGACGACCACGACCCCGCCGACGAGACCGCGCTGCGCGCCGCGGCGGCCAGCCCACCCCACAGCCTGTGGACCGGGTTGACGATCCACGACGACGAACCGACCGCGCACCTCGATCTGTGGCTCGTCACCGCCGGCGCCCGGTTCGGCCGCCTCGCCGTCGACACCACCGTCCGCCCTGACAGCCCGCTCGCCCCGACGCGACGCTGGGCCGGAGCCACCATCCACGACGGCACCACCATCGCCTACATCACCCTGCGCCCCCTCGCACCCGACGCCGACGAACTCGGCGTCACCGCCCACGGCCCCCACGCGGCCACCCTCGCCGCGCACCTCACCGACCTGCTGCACCAGTGGCGCAAAGATGGCCTCGCCGAACCTGTCGTCACCGCCCATTCCGCGGACACCCCGGACGACCAGACCGTCGCCGGACACCGCATCGACCGGCCGAACAGCCGACTCACCGTCCGCTGGCAGCCCTGAAGACGAGGCACCACCCGATGGCCCTCACCACGTCGACGGATGCGGCACCCACGGCGTTCGCCCTCGTCGCCCCACGGTTTCCCCTCGTCCCCCGTGACCGGCCATTCTGCCCAGCCCTCGACGCCCGGATCGCCCACGTCGCCGCCCTCGCCGCCCAAGCCGCCGAGGGCGGCGACAACGCACTGCTGCGCGCCGCCGAAGCACACAACCTCGCAGCGCTGATCGCCAGCGACTGCGGACTACCTGACCTCGCCCACCGCCTCTGATGGCGCCAAATCGACACGCTTTCGTTCCACCGCCCTCTCGACGGGGCAACGGCGAAACTCGCCCTCCAACCCTTGATCAACCTCGCTCGTCTGCGGCTACGCACCGGTGACGGTCTCGGCGCCTACCGCCTCCTCGCCGCGCTCTACGGCACCGTCGCAGCGAAAGCCGAGGCCACTCTCGATGGCCGACCCTTCGCGTTCAACGACCTCGTCACCGCCGCTGACCATCCCCAAGTCGTCAGCTGGCTGTGGACCGTCCTGCTCGCCGACGGAACACGCGCCCTGACCCGCACCGGCCGCTGGGCCGAAGCCCTCGACCACCTTCACCGCCACAAAGGCCTCGGGCGACGTCTCCTCGACGGCCGCCAGACCGCGATCCTCGCCCACCACGCTCGTCAAGACCATCACGCCGCCGAGCAGATCCTCGCCTCCACGACGATCATCCAGCCCTGGGAACAGGCCGTCGCCACCTGCCTCCGCCTCCTCCACGACCACCCCACCCCGACCTCACAGCCACCCCCACACCCCGGAAAGGACCCCGGCCGCCCGCCCGGAGCGACATCCGGGCCCTCGGCGTACCCGAAACCGGCCGGGAAGCCCTCCCCGCCGATTTCGATCACAAAACCGACCGGCAAACAACCACCATCACGCTACTGGCGGATTTGGGTCTGACCCCGGCGCCGCACCGGTCAAATCCATCGAATTATCTGGTCACGATCCGTTCCCCGGTCACGTCGCACCGACCGAGACGACCAGCGCCGGACGGACCGGGGCGGGCAGCCATCCCGCTCCGGGCCGGTTCGGCACCTGACGCCAGCCCAGGCCGGGCACGAGCAGGGCCAGCTCTCCGGAGGGACGCCGGGCCAGCGGGATCCGCTCCTCCCAGCGTGCCGCACCGGCTCCCGTCGGCACGGTGAACCCGACGACGAGCTCGTCGGGCAGCGTCGCACCGGCGATGCCGAACTCGTCCGGTCCGAGCGGGGTGCCGGTCGTCACCGTGAAGGTGTGCGTGATCCCAGGAGCGTCCGCGGGCCCGGCGTCCGCGGGCCCGAACTGGACGGTTCTGGTCGTGGCACCCAACCGGATGTATAGGGTGCCGCCAGCACCACCAGCACCACCAGCACCACCAGCACCACCAGCACCACCAGCACCACCAGCACCACCAGCACCACCAGCACCCCCAGCACCACCGCA
>NZ_CDWTNB010000258.1:0-1326 GCF_977947065.1 Frankia sp. CgJB1 | reverse complement strand
CCACCAGCACCACCAGCACCACCAGCACCACCAGCACCACCAGCACCACCAGCACCACCGGGATCGCGCGCCGTCACCTGGACGCGGACGCGGTTGCCGGCGACTTGGCGCAGCGCGGTGAAGAACCCGCAGTAGCTCGCGGGCGCGGCCGGGTCGACGATCTCGTCGGGACGCAGCCGGTAGACCGCCCGACCCGGCATCCGGTCGGGCAGGGTGGCCGTGCCGGCACCGATGTCGGCGGCGTACACCACCGGCCCGGCGAGGTCCGGGGTGTTCCGCAGCATCTGGTACGGCACCTGGGTGTAACGGCTCGGGACGCCGGGCGTCACGACGACCACCGCCGGGCCCGGGTAGCGGTCCGGCAGCAGGGCGTCGAGGAACGCGTTGCGGTCGTTCACCCATCGCTGGCCGGCGACCTTGTCCGGGATCGCGTCCACGGTGAGGAGGATCAGGCCCGCGGCGGCGAGGACCACGAGGACGGGTCCGCGCAGACCTGATCTACGCAGAACGGGTCCGCGCGGGACGGGTCGCCGTGGGACGGTCCGGGCCGGCGGGGAGCCGGTGCCGGGCCACGGGGCGAACCACCGTTCGCTCATGGACCACACCCGGCGGGCGCCGTCGGCGGCGAGAATCATGATCGGGGCGAACGCGGCCAGATGGTAGTGCGGGCCGAGTCCGTTGAGCAGGCCCGGCATCGCGAACGCCGAACCCCACCAGAAGAAGTAGCCGCCACCGACGGCGGCGACGATGACGACCAGCAGGACGCGCTCGGGACGGCGGTGCGCCCGCAGCGCGCCGACGATCGCGAGCACGAGGACCGCGACGCCCCCGAACACCCAACTCGGGGCCGCCGCGACGGTACCGTGCAGGGCCTCGAAGGCGAGCCGGCGGGTAAACAGGAACGTCGGCTCCGACGGCAGGATGCGACGCGGCCCGAAACCGAAGCGGTCCAGCGGATCGGAGGCCGACAGCGGCGCCCGGAGCGCAGAACCGGTCACCCGCCAGCAGTACGCCAGGAGCACGACAACGAACGGCGCCAAGCCGGCGAGTGCCCAGGCGGTCCGGTGCGCCACCGCACGCACGAACCGGCCACTCGCGGACCGCCACAGCCGCGCCAGCACGAACACCACGACGGGAACGGCGACGATCACCGCGTCGAAGGGCCGCAGGAGCAGGACGAATCCCAGGCCTGCCCCGCCACCGATGAGCGACAGCCGCGCCCCGGTCCGGCCGCCACGCAGCAGCGCCGCGCACGCCAGGGTCAGCGTTGCGGCTCCGCACGCGTAGGCGAGGGGCAACGAGGTGTGCACCAGGGCGAGCGGGGAC
>NZ_CDWTNB010000257.1:0-4334 GCF_977947065.1 Frankia sp. CgJB1 | reverse complement strand
GCGCCGCACCGCCCGCGTGCCCCGGCGCAGGTCGGCGGGCCGCACGTGCGGCCGTGACCGCCTTCCCTGCCGACTCGTTCGACCGGCCTGCCCGCCCGCTTCGGGGGGCGATAGCCCTATGTTGTGCTTCATCTGTAACGTCGGGCCGGGAGCCTCGGGGACGCCCCGGGCGCGCGGCTCACGTGACCGACTATCGGAAGGGGGATGCGTGGCTGATCCATTGGGGGCCGCCGGGCGCCTACCGGCTGTGTTCATGACGCCGGGAACATCGTCGTTCGCCGATTTCCTGTCGCGGTCGGCGCCGCACCTGCTGCCGGGGGCCCGGGGTGGCCTGCCGGGGCCGGTCACCGAGGTGGCGCACGGTACGACGATCGTGGCGGTGGCGTTTTCCGGTGGCGTGATCATGGCCGGTGACCGGCGCGCGACACAGGGGCACATGATCGCTCAGCGGGACGTCGAGAAAGTCCATCACGCCGACGACTACTCCTGTGTGGGGTATGCCGGCACTGCCGGGGTCGGCGCCGAGCTGATCCGGCTGTTCCAGGTGGAGCTGGAGCACTACGAGAAGATCGAGGGGTCGACGCTGAGCCTGGACGCGAAGGCCAACCGGCTGGCGGCCATGGTCAAGGGAAACCTGCCGATGGCCCTGCAGGGCCTCGCCGTCGTCCCGCTGTTCGCCGGGTACGACCTCGGCACGGGCAAGGGGCGGATCTTCTCCTACGACATCGCGGCGGCGAAGTCGGAGGAGCGCACGTACGAGTCGATCGGTTCGGGCTCGGTGTTCGCGAAGGGTTCGCTGAAGAAGCGGTTCCGGTCCGATCTCAGCCAGGACGACGCCGTCCGGATCAGCGTCGAGGCCCTCTACGACGCCGCCGACGACGACTCGGCGACCGGCGGGCCGGACGTAATCCGCAAGCTGTACCCGATCGTCGCGGCCGTGACGGCGGACGGCTACCGTCGCTATGCCGACGATGAGATAGAACCAGTGGTGACGGCCATCATCGCGGACCGTTCGACGAACTCGGGAGGCTGACGTGACCATGCCGTTCGGATACGCGAGCCCCGAACAGCAGGTCCGCGACAAGTCCGAGTACGCGCGCAAGGGCATCGCGCGGGGTCGCAGCGTCGTCGTCCTCACCTACGAGAACGGGATCCTGTTCGTCGCCGAGAATCCGTCGGCGACCCTGCACAAGATCAGTGAGATCTACGACCGCATCGCGTTCGCCGCGGTCGGCAAGTACAACGAGTTCGAGAATCTGCGGACGGCGGGCATCCGTCTCATGGACTCGCGTGGCTATATGTACGACCGGCGTGACGTGACCAGCCGCGCGCTCGCCAACGCCTACGCGCAGACCCTCGGTGCGATCTTCAGCGAGAGCGTCAAGCCCTACGAGGTCGAGATCGTCGTCGCCGAGGTCGGCACCTCGATCGCCGACGACCAGATCTACCGGCTGACCTATGACGGGTCGATCGCCGACGAGCGGGGCTTCGTCGCGATCGGTGGCGCCTCCGAGCAGGTCACGACGTCACTGAAGGAGCATCACCGGGACGGCCAGCCGCTCGCCGAGGCGCTGCGCGTCGCGGTGCAGGCCCTGACCGTCGGGGTGCCCCCGGGCCTGCCGCAGAATGGCGAGCGGGTCCTCGCGGCCGCCAACCTGGAGGTCGGCATGCTGGACCGGACCCGGACCCGACGGATGTTCAAGCGGATCGTGGGCCCGGCACTCGAGGGGCTGCTCGCGCAGACCTCGGCCACCTGACCGGCCACCTGACCCCGGCCACCCGACCGGCCCACCGTGTTCGCCGGCCATCGGTCGGTTCCTGCGGCCATCGGTCGGTTCCTGGCGGGCCGCGATGTCCACCGGGGGGAGGACTCCCCGAACCCCGGGATGCCGAGCTCCGCGTGGCATCCCGGGGTTCGAGTCTCACCCGCCCCACCATGTTTGGCATTGTACGAACCGCTCCTTTCGGGGGCGTTGTGGCTGGTAGGGCGGCGGCGGAGCTGCTTCTGCTTGGTGCGCAGGGCGGCGAGTCGGGTGGCGAGGGTTTTTTCGTCGAGGGTGCCGCGCTCGAAGGCGGACAGGTAGTGGTCGATGGCCTGGTCGGTCTGGGTGAGGTCGGTCTGGACGGTGGCGAGTTCGCCGGTGCGGTCGGCGTGGGCGTTGTGGTGGCGCTGGCGGGCGTGGTGGACGGCGTCGGCGATGAGCTGCTGGTGGTCGCGGTAGAAGGCGGCGAGCGCGGTACTGCGGGCAGCGCATCCGGCCGGTGAGGTAGTAGTCGGAGTCGCTGGCGGCCCGGTGGGTGTGTTCGTCACTGCGGATGGTGAGGATCTTCTCGGCCTCAGCGAACTGGGCCGCCTCGATGATCGGTTCGTGGGCGTCGGTGACGGTGATTTCGCGGAAGGTCAGTTCGCCGAGGTAGATGCGGTTGTCCAGGACGCGGAGCACCTGGTGTCCGGACCAGGGGTCGCCGGTGGTGGTGCGGTGGCCGCGTTCGTTGAGGGTCTTGGCGATGGCGCGGGTGCCGAGCCGGTCGCGGACGTAGAGGTTGAAGATCAGACGGACGACGGGCGCTTCCTTCTCGTCGGCGAGCAGTTTCCAGTTGGCGCGGTCGACCTGGTAGCCGAAGGGCCGGTTGCCGCCCATCCACAGGCCCTTGGCGGCTTTGCGTTCCATGCCGGCGATGACCCGGTCGATGATCGTGTCGCGTTCGAACTGCGCGAACATGGCGAGCATCTGGAGCAGCATGCGGCCCATCGGGGTCGCGCGGGTTGCGGGTGGAGCGGGTGGAGCGGGTGGAGCGGGTGGAGCGGGTGGAGCGGGACACTATCGCATTGACACGACGGCTCCACTAGTACCGGCGGCTGACGGGTTCTGCGCCCCGGAGGCCCGGCTACTTCCTGTGGCGCTCAGGCCGCGAGCATCGTCGAGATCAGGAAACGTGCGCGATCGAGGTACGCGGCCTGTAGCTCCAGCCGGTCCAGCTCGCGGCGCAGTGTCGCCGACAGCTGGGCACACGGCACGATCCGCGGCGTCGCGTCGATGGTGCAGGGCAGCACCTGGCGGATCGTCGCCACCGACAGTCCGGCGCCGAGCAGCACCTGGATCCGGGCCACCGTCTCCACCGCGGACTCCGGGAAATGGCGGTAGCCGTTGGCGCCGCGCTCCGCCACGAGCAGCCCGTTCTTCTCGTAATGGCGCAAGGACCGCACGCTGGCGCCGGTTTGTGTCGACAGCTCGCCGATCAACACCAGGACCAGCCTCCAGCCCTCGCTCTTGACCCTGACACTGATGGCAGACTCTACGGTGCGACGCATGGATATCGGGATCTTCACCGCGGTCACTGACGAACAGATCAGGCCTGCTCAGCTCGCCCGGGCGATCGAGGAGCGCGGCTTCGAATCACTGTTCGTCGCTGAGCACACCCACATCCCCGCCCGACGGGAGACAGCGCACCCCGAGCTTGGCGAGATTCCCCGCGACTACTACCGCAATCTTGATCCTTTCGTCAGTCTGACGGCCGCGGCGACCGCGACCACCCGGTTGCGCGTGGGCACCGCGGTCGCGCTCGTGGTCCAGCGGGACCCGCTCCTGTTGGCGAAGGAAGCGGCCAGCCTGGACCTGGTCAGCGAGGGCCGTTTCGAACTCGGCGTCGGCGCCGGCTGGCTGCGTGAGGAGATGCGTAACCACGGCACCGACCCGGCGACTCGAATGGCGCTGATGCGGGAGCGGTTGGCCGCGGTGAAGGCGCTTTGGACCACCGAGGAGGCGGAGTTCCACGGTCGCTTCGTCGATTTCGATCCGGTCTTCCAGTGGCCCAAGCCTGTGCAGCGACCGTATCCGCCGGTCTGGATCGGGGGATGGGGCCCGACGACCTTCCGCCGGATCATCGCCGGGCGCGACGGCTGGCTCACTCCGCCCCTTCCGGTCGACCAGCTGATCCAAGGCCTGGACGAGCTGGCCGAGGAGGCGGACCGGGCCGGGGTGGCGACGCCACCGGTGACCGTTCCGCTCATGGATCCCGACGAGGCCACGCTCGAGAGGCTGCGCGCCCGTGGTGTCCGTCGCGCCCTGTTCGGGCTGCTCACCATCACCGACGCCGACGCGACGCTGCGCGCGCTGGACCAGCTGGGACCGCTGGCCAGCGCCGGAGGCGGCGTCAAGCAGCCAACTACCTGACCATTACCTGACCATCCGAGTACCTGACCATCCGAGGCGATCTGGCTCAGATGTGGTCCCAGGCCCGTACCGTGGCCGGCCGAACCGCGGCCATCAGTCCGGAGCCGGCGGGCGCAGGTCGTCGAGAATGACGCGCAGGTTGCGCCGCCACTGGTCCGG
>NZ_CDWTNB010000256.1:0-4359 GCF_977947065.1 Frankia sp. CgJB1 | reverse complement strand
CCCCAGACCGCAGCTTGATCAACTTAGCGGAAATGGCATTGAGGCGATCCCGGTGGCCGAGCGGGTCTACGACAACCCGGCATGGGTCTCCTTCCTGCTCCGCGACAACACGGGTGCCATCCGCAAGTCGATCAAGCCATTCTTCCCGACCGAATCCACCAGCCAGATGGTCACCCGACTGCGGAGCAACGCCTCCCTCACGACCGAGGGCCAGGCCGCGACCCTGGTCGAGAAGGCCGTATCCGAACGCATATTCGATAATGCGACGACAACGTCGACCGGGGCGCCCGCGCTGCTCCGCGACCTCAACGACTACCTGCGCGGCGGGTTCGCCACCCTCGGGGGCATCTCCCTGGCGCTGATGGCCGGCCTGCTGCTCGTCGCCTTCGCGGTGCGCTGGCGGCTGCTCCCACTCGGCATCGTCGCCGTCGGCCTCATCTGGGCGTTCGGCCTCGCCGGCTACGCGGGCATCCCACTGTCGGTGGTGACCATCTCCGGTCTGCCGGTGCTGCTCGGCGTCGGCATCGACTTCGCCGTCCAGCTCCACAGCCGGGTGGAGGAGGAGGCCCAGCTGGCCCGGGCCGGCCATCCCGTCATCGCGGCCCTGGCCGGGCTGCTGCCCGCGCTGAGCGCCGCCACCGTCGCCGCGGTGCTGTCCTTCCTCGCGCTGGAGTTCAGCGACGTCCCGATGATCCGGGACTTCGGCACGCTGCTCGCCCTGGGCCTGCCGGTGATCGTCATCGCCACGATCCTGCTTCTCACCGCCTCGTTGGGCCTGCGGGAACGTCGCCGGCCGACCCCCCGAAGGACTACACCCACGGCCCGCTGGGTCGGATGGTGATCACCCTGGGATCCCTGCCACGGATCACCGCGGTCCCGCTCGCCGTCGTGTCCGTCGCGGTCTTCGCCGTCGGGATCGTCACCGACGGCACGCTGAAGATCCAGACCGATCCGGAGAAATGGGTCGACCAGCAGAGTCAGGTCATCAAGAACATCAACACGCTGCGCGCGAGCACCGGATCCGCCAGTGAGCTGGGCATTTACGTCCAGTCGCCGAACGTCTTCGACGACGCCACCGTCTCCTTCCTCGCCGAGTTCGCGAACACCCGGCTCGCGAAGGACCCGGCCGACCTGCTGACCGCGTCGAGCCTCGTCACGACCATCAGCTTCATGATGGAGGTGCCGAACACGACGGTTGTCCTGCCGACGGGTCAGGACATCCGGCTCGGCTACGCCGCGGCGCCGCCTGACATCCAGCGCGCCACGGTGAACCTGGCCCACAACGCGCTCAACCTCGTCTTCCGCACCGGATCGGGCTCGTTGGAACGGCGGGCCGCGATCGTCGACGACATCCGGGACACGGTCCATCCGCCGCAAGGGGTACGCGCCACCCCGTCGGGCCTCGCCGTGGTCGGCACCGGGCTGCTGGAGAACTTCACGAAGAACCGGACCCAGCTGACCTACTTCGCGCTGGTCGGCGTCCTGCTGATGCTGCTGGTCTGGCACCGCAGCATCGTCCGGGCGGTCCTGTCGCTGGTGCCGGTGCTGATCGCGGTCGGGCTCAGCTCCATGATCGCCTGGCTGGCCGGCGTCGACCTCAGCCCGCTCACCGCGGTCGGCGTCCCGCGCGTCATCGCGCTGGGCAGCGAGTTCACCACCCTGCTCGTGCTTCGCCACCTGGCGGAGCGTCGACGCGGCCTGACGCCGAAGGAGGCCGTCGACCAGACCGCGGCCCGCACCGGACGCGCCTTCGTGGTTTCCGCGCTCGCCGCCGTGATCGGGGTCGCCGTCCTGGCCTTCAGCTCCCTGCCGCTGCTGCGCGACTTCGGTCTGCTGGTCGCCCTCAACGTCGCCGTCGCCCTGCTGTCCGCGCTGGTCGTCCTCCCACCCCTGTTGATCTGGGCGGACGAGCGCGGCTGGGTGCACCAGCCACGCCAGGCCGACCCGGGTCCGGCGGTCGGCGACAGGACCGGACCGGGTCTTCGTCAACGCGGCGACATGTGGGACGCTCAAGAAACCCGTTCCAAGGCCGGCGCATCACGGCCACGGCCGATGGCGGGTGGAAACCAGGACGAGACATCCGCCGTATAGGCTCGGCAGCCGCCCGAGCGTCGAAGGAGAGGGCATGAGTTTCGAGTTCAAGGTCGCGGATCTCGCACTGGCCGAGTTCGGCCGCAAGGAGATCCGGCTTGCCGAGCACGAGATGCCCGGCCTCATGGCCACCCGGGCGGAATACGCGGCCAGCCAGCCCCTCAGGGGCGCCCGCATTATGGGCTCCCTGCACATGACAATTCAGACCGCGGTGCTGATCGAGACCTTGGTAGCGCTCGGCGCCGACGTCCGTTGGGTCTCCTGCAACATCTTCTCCACCCAGGACCACGCGGCCGCCGCCGTCGTCGTCGGGCCGAACGGCAGCAAGGACGACCCGCGGGGCGTGCCGGTTTTCGCCTGGAAGGGCGAGACCCTCGAGGAGTACTGGTGGTGCACGGACCAGGCGCTGGCCTGGCCGGGCGGCGGCACCCCGAACATGATCCTCGACGACGGCGGCGACGCGACCCTACTCGTCCACAAGGGCGCCCAGTTCGAGGCGGCCGGCGCGGTCCCCGCGACGGACACCGCGGACGGCGAGGAGTACGCGATCGTCCTGGAGACCCTGCGCCGCACCATCGCGGAGAAGCCGGGCCGGTGGACCGAGACCGCGAAGAACATCAAGGGCGTCACCGAGGAGACCACGACCGGCGTGCACCGTCTCTATGAGATGGCGAAGGCCGGAACGCTGGCATTCCCGGCGATCAACGTCAACGACTCGGTGACGAAGTCGAAGTTCGACAACAAGTACGGCTGCCGCCACTCCGTCATCGACGGTCTCAACCGCGCCACCGACGTGCTCATCGGCGGCAAGGTCGCCGTGGTGTGCGGCTACGGTGACGTCGGCAAGGGCTGCGCGGACGCGCTGCGCGGCCAGGGAGCCCGGGTGATCGTCACCGAGATCGACCCGATCTGCGCCCTGCAGGCCGCGATGGATGGTTTCCAGGTCACCACCCTGGAGGACGTCGTCGCGACGGCGGACATCTTCGTCACCACGACCGGCAACTTCAACATCATCCACGCCGAGCACATGGCGGCGATGAAGCACCAGGCGATCGTGTCGAACATCGGGCACTTCGACAACGAGATCGACATGGCCGGCCTGGCCAGGACCCCCGGCATCGAGAAGATCAACATCAAGCCGCAGGTCGACGAGTGGGTGTTCCCGGACGGCTACTCGATCATCGTGCTGGCCGAGGGCCGGCTGATGAACCTCGGTTGCGCTACCGGGCATCCGAGCTTCGTGATGTCGAACAGCTTCACCAACCAGGTGATCGCGCAGATCGAGCTGTTCACGAAGACCGAAAACTACCCCCTCGGGGTGTACGTGCTACCCAAGCACCTCGACGAGAAGGTCGCCCGGCTGCACCTCGACGCGCTGGGCGTGAAGCTCACCCAGCTGACCAAGCAGCAGGCGGACTACATCGGCGTGCCCGTCCAGGGTCCGTACAAGGCAGACCACTACCGCTACTGATCGTCCAGCCCTCCCGCGCCGATTCCGGTCAATCCGGTTGACCGGAATCGGCGCTTCGCCCGGAATCGGCGCTTCGCCGGCCGGGATCGGTCAGCGTCTCCTGGACGACCAGCAAACCGACGTCCACGATGGGTCACTCAGATCGTCCAGGCTGTACCAGCCGGCCGGCAGGTAGGTTCCCCAGGTCGCCGACGGGACGTCGGCGCTCGCCCGGCCCAGCACCGCGGGCCTGCGCACGCCGAAGGTCGCGTCGCCGCCGGGGCAGCCCAGGTGCCCGAACCTGAAGATCGGCTCGCCGGCCTCCTCACCCCGGCCTGGACCGGTCCGGCACAGCGATGCCGTGGCCGGCGGCCACAACGAGGCGACATGGACGTAGAAACCGGCGTCGAGATACGTCGCGGGTCTGTTCGGCTCTCCGGCCGCCGCCGGCACACCAACCTCCGTCGCCTGCCCGCCCGGGCAGTTCGCCCAGGTCGCTCCACCGGCCTGCGCGGCGCCCGCGTTCACCAGAGCCAGGATGCCGCTCACCACGAGGGTCGCCCCGGCGGTGGTCAGAGTGGCCAGGGTGGTCCGAGTGGTCCGAGTGGTCCGGGTCGCGCCGCCGCGCCGGCCCGCCCGCCGGGAGCCGCGCCGCGCGGGACGACTTCCTCCGGACGCCGCCGCTCCCGGTGCTCCCGGTGCTCCCGGTGCTCCCGGTGCTCCCGGTGCTCCCGGTGCTCCCGGTGCTCCCGGCGCTCCCGGCGCTCCCGGCGCTCCCGGCGCTCCCGGCGCTCCCGGCGCTCCCGGCGCTCCCGGCG
>NZ_CDWTNB010000255.1:0-4464 GCF_977947065.1 Frankia sp. CgJB1 | reverse complement strand
GATCAAGGGTAGCCAGCCGATGTTGAAAGACGTCCTGGCCGCCCTGCCCTGGGCCGACGTCCCGACCGGCGACACCACCCGTGACCACGGCCACGGCCGGGACGAGACCCGCACCCTCGAGGTCGCCACCGTCGCCGGCCTCGACTTCCCGCACGCCACCCAGGCGATCAGGATCCACCGCTGGCGCAAGGAGAAGGACAAGGCCCCGACCTGCGAGACCATCTACATGATCATCGGCGTCACCGCCGAACAGGCCGAACCCGCCCTGCTCGCCGACCTTGCCCGCGGCCATTGGCACATCGAGGTCAAGCAGCATTATGTCCGAGACGTGACCTTCGGTGAAGACGCCAGCAGCAGCCGGACCGGCCGTGTCCCGGCAGCCCTCGCGATCTTCCGAGGCGCCGTGATCAACGCGATCCGCCGCGCTGGCTACCGCTACATCCCCTCCGGCCGCCGCGCCCACAAGAAAGCCACCGCCGCTCTCGAGCTCCATGGCTTCCCACGGCAAACCGGATAGACGGGAGACACCGCCGATTCCTGGACAGGTCACTCAGATCGCGAACATGCCGAAGCCTTGGTCGACCTTCTACGGGATGGCTCGCTGGCAGGGCAGACTGGAGAAGAAGCAGGCGTTCCTCGGGCGTCTCGTCGACATCGGCGCCGAACTGTTCGCTATCAGCGCGGCGGTCGTGCGGGCCCGGATGCTCGATGAGGAGGACGAGCCGACTGCGATCGACCTGGCCGACCTGTTCTGCCGGCAGGGAGGAAGCCAGAGGAAGCCAGGGGTTCGGGTCCCCGGGCCCCTACCCAGCTGACACGCTCGCAGACCCGCGGGTCCGGCCCCCGTCGCTGCGCGAGAAGCAGACGTGAAACGAAGTTTCGATACATCCTTGATAGGAAATGTCCATCCATCGTTCATTGGAACGTTGTTCCGTGCAGATAGGTTCGTGGACGTGACGATCAGGCCCAATGAGGCCGGCATGGCGAGCGTTGCTGACGCGCCACCTGGCACCCTTGCCGAACTGGTGCGGGGGCCGCCACGGTCGTCCATGCGTGCCTGAGTCCTGGGTCCCAGGGCCCCCAGACAGCAAAGATCGCTCTAGATCAAGATCTTTTGCTGCTCGCCCTCGGTTCGATCACCTACCCGAAGACTAGCTTCAACGACCCAACCCAAGCCGCCAACCTTGGAGCAGCGACATGTTAGCAGCGGGCCATTCAACAGTGCAGTCCTCTCGCGACGTCGATACCGCACTGCGCGCCTGGACCCAGCCCGGACAGCTATACCGCGGGCAGTTGCACTGCCACTCGACCGACTCGGACGGACTTCTGAGCGTCGAAGAAGTAATAGCTACATACCAGGCCGCCGGCCACGACTGGATCGTGCTTTCCGACCACTATGAAGCCACCTACGACTGGCGACTAACCGACACCACGGCGTTCTCCTCCGAGAAGTTCACCGCGATCGTCGGTGCGGAACTAAGCTCCGCCGCCTGGACCGACCGTCACTGCTATTGGGTTACCGCCGCAGGGCTCCCACTGGACTTCGCCCCACCGCCGGACGATAGCCCCGCCGCCCACGTCGATGCCATCATGCGTGCCAAAGATTCCGGAGCATTTCTGGTGCTGCTACACCCCGGGCTCAACAACCTACCGCTCGGTGCTGCCGACACAATTGCTGGGCTTCATGCAGTCGACGCAGTCGAGATCTACAACCATAGCATGGCCACCATGTTTCCGCACGGTGCTGACGGCAGCTACTTTTACGACGGCCTACTCGAAGCCGGCCACCGACTCTTCGTCGACGCCAGCGACGACGCCCACTTTGAGCACCCCGACAGCCACGGTGGAGGCTGGCTACAAGTACGAGCCGAGCGCAACAGCCCGGACACGATCCTCCAATCGCTAAAGGCAGGGGCCTACTATGCGACCCAGGGTCAAGAAATCACCGCGATGTCGGTTCGCGGCAACCAGCTTGACGTCCATACCAGCCCGGCACGCGCAATCGTGCTCGCCGGCGGCGGAGACCAGTGGCTGAACATACAACAACAGCTCCCGACCCCTCATGAGAAGATTACATCAGCCACATTTGATCTCAGTTCCTTTAGTGGCAAGTACTGCCGCGTTACCGTTGTCGCCCCCGATGGCCGCTGCGCCTGGAGTAATCCATTGTGGCCATAACGAGCTCTTCTTGAGGTCGGCGACGTCCTCACCGAGTGTCGTAGCTCGTATCTCCGCGTCTGATCTCGAGAAAGGCTATCTTCATGCGTGGACGTGTCGTCACCGCCGACGGGCGGGCCTGTCCCGGTGTGCTCGTCAGCGACGGCCGTACGGTCACCACCAGCGCGACGGACGGGACGTTCTTGCTGGCCGCGGCGGGGCCGTTCGTGTTCCTTACCCGCCCCGCCGGCTATGCCGCCGACCGCTGGTTCGCCCCGGCCGCCGAGGAGTCGGTGACGTTCACCCTCACCCCCGTCCCGGTTGCCTTCCCGTACCGGTTCGTGCACGTCTCCGACCTCCACCTCCGCGATCCGGCACTGGACCACACGCTGTTCTCACGGCCGGCGGAGCTGGGGTCGGCGCAGGCGTTGTCGGAGTTCCTCGCGAGGGTCACGGAACGCGCCGGGGAGGTGTCATCGGTGATCGTAACCGGTGACCTCACCGATCTCGGCAGCGATGAGGAGTTCGAGTTGCTGCGCGGGGCGGTGAGCACCAGCCCGCTGCCGGTACACCTGCTGCCCGGCAACCACGACCACATCGCGAACAACCCCGGGCTGTTCGACATGCGGATCGCCCGCACCGGCTACCTCATGCATTCCGCCGATCCCGCCGGCTACGAACGTAACCTGGGCCCGCGCTGGTACTCGTTCGATCTGCCCGGGCTGCACGTGGTCGCGCTGGACTGGCTCACCCACGAACTCGGGCTCGACCACGAGGCGCAGGACGCCTGGCTACGCGCCGACCTGGCATCGATCCCGCCGCAAACCCCGTGGATCCTGCTGTCCCACGACCAGCCGTGGCGTTCCGTCCTGGACGGGCTGCCACGCCCCCCCGCCGCGACGTTCTCCGGGCACCGGCACGTCTCCCGGGTGGTCGAGGTCGACGGCACCCTGCACGTGAGCACCCCGACCGCGCTATTCGGGTCGCTGGACTACACCCCCCCGTCGTTCCGGGTCGTCACTTGGGACGGGCAGAAAATCACCCTGCATACCCGGGCGGTGGCACCCACAGGCCTGGAACGGTCCACCTTCGAGATACCCGACCCGCCCCGCCACCCACCGCACGCCGCCACGGCAGTGGTGCGCTGGCGCCACCAGCTGACCGGGGCCGGGCACCGGGCCCCGGCCCGCCTCGACGGCGACGAAGTAATCATCGGGGTCAGGCACGAGGACCGCCCCGCCGGAGCCGTCGAACTGCTCACCCTCGCGGACGGTTCCCGCCGCTGGCTGGCCGAGCTGGGTTCCTCAGTCAAAGGCACCCCGGCGGTCTTCGCCGATTCGGTGATCGCCGTCGAGGTGGTCGGCGACGTGGTGAGCCTGGACCGTGTCACCGGGACGGAACGCTGGCGGGTACCTTCCCCCGACCCGCTGCGGTTGTTCGCCTGGACCGACCCGGTGGTGGCCGGCGGGCTGGTCGTGGTCGGTGACCTCTCACACCTGCGCGCGCTGGACGCGGCGACCGGCGAACTGCGCTGGGAACGACACGACCTGGCCCCCTACCAGACCCTGGTCGGGCACGCGATCCCCCTCATCGCCGGGGACACCCTGATCGTCGGCAGCTGCCCACTCCCCCGCGGGATGATCGGCCTCGACCTACACACCGGCAGCACCCGCTGGGGACCCGCCGGCGGCGACGGCGAACTCGCCGGCACACCCATCGGCACACCGTTGTACGACACCGAAAGCGCGGCACTGTACCTGCCCACACCCGGCCAGACGGTACGCCTCGATGTCACCAGCGGTAAGGCGAGATGGGCCACCGCGACCACCGCACCGTTCAACCCGGCCACCCCGGTAGCAACACCCTGGGGCCTCGCGGTCGCCGACGCCGGACGCGGAATCGCCCTGCTCGACTACGAAGACGGAACAACCCTCTGGCGCACCGACATCGACCCGGCCGGCCCGTTCGCCATGACCAGCTGCACCCGCACCCCACACCCCGTGTTCGCCCCACCCACCCTGCTCGGCGACACACTCGTACTCCCCGGCCTCGACGGCGTCCTACGCCTCCTGGACGCCCAATCCGGCCAGGCGCGGCACGAAACACCCCTCGGCGCCCCCATCGCCGCACCACTCACCACCGCCGGCGACCTGGCCATCGCCGTCACCGTGGACGGCACCGTCCTCGCCCTCGACACCAAAACCCTGACAACTCGGGCTGGTTCGCCACTGCCGAGCAGGCGTGAAACGAGGTTTCTATAAACATGATTTCTGTGATGCGTTTGTCGTGGCTGGCAACGTTCTGATT
>NZ_CDWTNB010000254.1:0-4487 GCF_977947065.1 Frankia sp. CgJB1 | reverse complement strand
GGAACTACATGTTCACTTCCCGTAGACCCGACATAGAATAATCAAGTTATTTCAATGCAAATCCCATGTGTTATGCGAGGGCGTTCCCGTCGAATGTATGTTCATTGGTTGGGAAGTCCGTCCGCGAGGTCGAGAACGATCACAACGATGATCAGGAAGAGTATCCAGCGGAAGAAGCCGATACGACTCCAGACCTCGCGCGCGATGCTCCGGCCCGCCCGGCCGCCGAGCACCAGCAGTGCGAACAGCGCCCCGCCGACAGTGACGAGGAAGATCCCGGCATTGCTGTGGTCCACGGTCAAGACGATCGCACGCCGACCCCGGGGATCCCCGGGGATCCCCGGAGAGCGTTTCTGTTCGGGTTGCGACCGAAGGTGACTGACCGTTCTCGCAGTCATCCTCCCCGTGCTCGCCGTCGGGCCGGTCGGGGTTGCGTTGATCGGCCTGGTACTGATCGGCCTAGTGCTGATCAGCGTGGTCACGTCGAGGCTCTCCCGTATGCTACTGAAGGTCGATGGAACGTGTAGTGTAGGCCGTGTGGGAATCGACGCTTACCCACCGCCAAGCCAACATGCACTGTCGGGCCAACGTGCCCAGGCGGGATGAAGGCACTCCCTTTCCCCGCCCGCCAAATCGCCGGTCGGCGCGCATCGGAGGGTGTTCGTCCCTACCGTGTTCCGGATGTCGACGGCACTCCTGACCGATCACTATGAGTTGACCACGTTGCGCGCGGCGCTCCGGTCCGGCGCGGCGGATCGTCGTGTGGTCTTCGAAGTCTTCACCCGATCATTGCCGCCGGGTCGCCGTTTTGGTGTGTTCGCTGGCACCGGCCGGCTGCTCGATGCGCTGGCGGACTTCCGGTTCGGGCCGCCCGAGCTAGCCGCTCTGTGGGCCGCCGATGTCATCGACGAGGTCACGGCACAGTGGCTGGCGGACTACCGCTTCGGCGGCGACATCCATGGCTTCGCCGAGGGCGAACCGTTTTTCGCCGAGACGCCAGTGCTCGCCGTCGAGGGCACCTTCGCTGAGACCGTGCTGCTCGAGACACTCGTGCTCGCCATCCTCAACCACGACAGCGCGATCGCGGCCGCGGGGGCCCGGATGGTCGGGGCGGCCGGGGACCGGCCCTGTCTCGAGATGGGATCCCGGCGCACCCATGAGGCCGCCGCCGTGGCCGCCGCCCGCGCGGCCTACCTCGTGGGTTTCGCAGCCACGTCGAACCTGGAGGCCGCCCGAGCGTACGAGGTCCCCAGCGTCGGTACCAGTGCGCACGCCTTCACACTCGTCCATCCGAGTGAGGCTGAGGCGTTCGCCGCGCAGATCGCCACCCTCGGTGTCGGCACGACGCTGCTCGTCGACACGTACGACGTCCCCGCGGGGGTCGCCGCCGCCGTCGCGACGGCGGGCGCCGAGCTCGGGGCTGTCCGGATCGACAGCGGGGACCTGGGTCGGGTCGCCGGCGCCGTCCGCGCGCAGCTCGACAGCCTCGGTGCGACCAGAACACGGATCATCGCGACCGGGGATCTGGACGAGCACGCCATAGCCCGGTTGGGCGATGCCCCGGTGGACGGCTACGGTGTCGGTACCAGCCTGGTCACCGGTGCGGGTGCGCCCACCGCGGGGTTCGTCTACAAGCTGGTCGAGGTCGACGGCGAACCCGTGGCGAAGAGGTCGGTCGGCAAGAGCACCCGTGGGGGGCGCAAGCGGGTCATCCGCCGCCATGACCTCAACGGCCGTGCCGTCGCTGATGTCATCTTTCCGAGCCCGCCGGGCTCGCAGCCGGCCCCGGACTGCTTGTCCGCGCCGTCCGCGCCGTCCGCGCCGTCCGCGCCGTCCGGTCCGGGGGTGGGTCCCTCTGGCTCCGGGGACGTGCTCCCCGCGTCGCTGCGACCGCCCGACCCGGCCCGGGACCGGGACCTGTTGCGTCCGCTGGTGAAGGCCGGTGAGCCGGTTGGTGGCCTGACCGGGCCGGCCGGCACCCGGCGCGCTCGCGAGCACCATCGTCTGGCCCTCGCGGCCCTTCCCCCCATCGCCCGGGAGGTGGGCTACGGCCCGCCGTGCCTGCCCGTCGTCCACGCAGAGGGCCGTCCCTGAGCCGTCCCGGGCCGTCGGGCGGCGTCGCCCGCTGAGGTGCCGCTTTCGGCGGGAGGTCGAGGAGGGACCCGTGTGCATCGGCGCGGGGATGGCCAGACTGGAGGGGTGGCGCCCGCCTCTCCACCGAACCGGATCCGCGGTCCGTTGGACGGCGAGGGCGGGCGGCATGACGGTGACGCCGTCATGCCGCCCGCCCTCGCCGTCAGCGTGGACGTGGTTCTGCTGACCCTGCGCGCCGGTCGGCTCTGCGTCCTGGTCATCCGCCGGGACGATCCCTCGTTCGGCGGATGCTGGGCACTGCCCGGTGGTTTCGTCGACCGCGACGAGGATCTCGACGCCTCGGCCCTGCGGCAGCTCGCGGCCGAGACGGGCGTCACGACGACCGGTCACCTCGAGCAGCTGCGGACCTACGGCGGCGCGCACCGCGACCCGCGTGTTCGGGTGGTCAGCGTGGCCTACCTGGCCCTGCTGCCGAACCTCCCGCAGCCGCCGCCCGGCCGGGACGGACCGCGGGCCCGCTGGTGGCCGGTGGAGGATCTGGACTCGACCGACGGCCCGACGCTGGCCTTCGACCATCCGCGGATAGTGGTGGACGGCGTGGAGCGGGCCCGGGCCAAGCTGGAGTACACTCCGCTGGCCGCCGCTTTCTGCGAGGACCAGTTCACCTTGGCCGACCTGCGCCGCGTCTACGAGGCCGCGTGGGGCGTCGCGTTGGACCCGCCGAACTTCCGCCGCAAGGTGCTGTCCACGCCGGGATTCGTCGTGCCGCTGGGCCAGCGCACCTCCCCGCGCGGTGGCGGTCGGCCCGCCGAACTGTATCGGCGTGGCTCGGCGACCGCGCTGCACCCGCCGCTGCTGCGCCGGTCCGTCTGAGGACATTCCTCCAGGCCGGTCGCGCAGTTGTCGCCCGCCGCGGCCGGGGGGTCCGGGTCGGCCGCGGCCAGCCACTCGACGATGCCCGCGACGGCGTCCCGGCAGGTGCCGCATCCAGTGGTCGCCCGGGTACCGGTGACGATCGCCGGCAGGTCACGTGCCCCGTCCAACCAGCAGCGGGTGATCCCGTCCTTGGTCACGTTGTTGCACCGGCAGATGGTGACCCGGTCGGGCAGGGTCGCCGGACTGTCGGTGACGGTGACCTCGGTCCGGGCCGGGAACAGCAGGCTACGCCGGTCGGCCGGCACCGGAGCTTGCCGGTCGAACAACTGCGCCACGGTCCCCACCGTCGGGTTGTCACCGAGCATGATCGCGCCCACCAGTCGGTCCCCGCGGATCACCAGCTTCTTGAAGGTGCCCCGGGTGACATCGACGAACTGCAGCACCTCGGCGTCCTCGTCGAACTCGTCCACGTCGACCTCGCCCATGGTGGCGAGATCCACTCCCGGCGCCTTGAGCCTGGTCACGGGCCGGGCGCCGCTGTAGCGCGCGGCGGGGTCGGCGCCGGTGACAAGGTCAGCCACCACCCGGACCTGGTCCCACGCCGGCGCCACCAGTCCCTGCACCGTCCCGTCGTGCTGCGCGCAGTCACCGACCGCGAACACGGCCGGATCGGCGGGGGAGCGCATCTGATCGTCCACCACGATCCCGGCTTCGACCGGCAGGCCGGCCGCCGCGGCGAGGCCGGTCACCGCCACGACGCCGGTCGAGACCACCAGCAGATCGGCGTCGAGCACCTCGTCGCCGGCCAACTCCACCCCGGTGAGCCGCTCGTCGCCATGGATCCGGACGACCCTGGCCTCGAGCCGGGACCGCACCCCGAGTCCGGCCAGCGTCCGGGCCAGCACCTGTCCGGCCCGCCGGTCGAGCCGGCGGTTCATCAGGTGACCCGCGGCGTGCAGGACCGTCGTGTCCAGACCGCGGCGGACCAGGCCGCGGGCCGCCTCCAGGCCGAGCAGGCCGCCGCCGAGCACCACCGCGCGGGTGGCCCGTTCGGCCTGGGTGAGGATGCGCCGGCAGTCGTCGAGAGTGCGGAACGCCGCCACTCCGGGTAGCAGCGTCCCATCCGGTCGGGTCAGTCCTTCGATCGGTGGCAGCCACGCCCGGCTCCCGGTGGCGAGGATGAGTACGTCGTAGGCGACGACGCTGCCGTCGCCGGCCGTGACGGTGCGACGCGTACGGTCGATGTGGTGTGCCACCACGCCGACCCGGACGTCGACCAAGGCGCGCGGGGGCGTGTCGCCGTCGCTGTGGCCGCCATCGCTGTGGCCGCCGCCACCGCTGTCGCCGGACGTCGCATGGTCGACCAGGGTGATGTCGGCGAGATCCGCCTTTCCCGACAGGACGTTCGACAGCAGGATGCGGTTGTAGGCGGGATGCGGTTCCTCCCCCGAACACGGTGATGATCAGGTTGGGGTCTCGGGAACGAAGCTCACTGATCATCCGGGAGCCCGCCATCC
>NZ_CDWTNB010000253.1:0-4543 GCF_977947065.1 Frankia sp. CgJB1 | reverse complement strand
GGTGCAGCCGGGCGCGCAGGTCCGCCGCCGGGCAGATGCCGGTGCCGGCGGTCGAGACGGCCACGGACGCGGCGATCGAGGCGAGCCGGACGGCGTCACGCAGCCCGACGCCCGCCGCCCGGGCGAGGACCATGGCGGCGACGAACGTGTCACCGGCCCCCGAGGTGCGCTCGTCGGGCGCGTCGGCGGTGGCCGGCAGATGCCACGGCGGCTCATCGGGAGTAAGGACGACGACGCCGTCGAGGGTGACGGCCGCGGCCCGCGCCCCGCTGGCGGCGAGGATCTGTGCCGCGTGGTGCCGCACGGTCCCGACTCGGTCGTGCGCGAAGGAGCCTCGGACGGCCTCGGGCAGCAGCGCGACGACCTCATCCGCATTGGGCTTGACCAGGTCGGGGCGCACCGCCGCCCATCGGGTGAGGTCGTGGGCGTCGACGACGAGCCGCCGGCCCGCCGCCCGCACGGCTGCCGCCACCCGGCCGATCAGCTCGGGGGTAAACAACCCCGTGCCGTAGTCGCAGGCCAGCACGGCACAGGCCGACGCGGCCCCGGCGGTGACGCGGGCCGCCACGGCGGCGGCGGTGGCCCGCCGGGGCGGGGTCTCGTCACCCGTGTCGCAGCGCAGGTGGAGATGGTTGCCGGAACAGATCCGCCGCTTGGCCACCGTGGTCCACCCGGGTTCGACGACCACGGCGGACGTGCCGACGCCACCGGCGTCGAGCAGGTCCCGCAGCCGCCGGCCGTCGGGATCGTCCCCCACCATCCCGACCAGCCGGGTGCGCGCACCGAGGGCGGCCGCGGCGAGGACGGCGTTGCCGGCTCCCCCCGGGGACTCCTCCCGCCCGGTCACAGAGACGACGGGTACGGGGCCCTCCCGGGACAACCCCCGCGGCGGTCCCCGCAGCCAGGAGTCGAGCATCGCGTCCCCGACCACGAGCAGGTGCAGCGCACCAAACCGATCCGGCAGCTCGGCGAGCGGCACGGGACGCGGCGAGGCCGGAGACGAGGCTAGAGACGCGGGGGCGGCGGTCATCGGGCCATCCCCTCCCCGACCAGCGCAAGCGCGGCGGCGGTCACCTCGGCCGGCGGCAGATCCAGGCATTCGTGCCCGAACGGGCAGGTGAAGGCGCGGCAGGGCGTGCAGGGCGTCGCCCGGCGCAGCACCGCGACGCGCGCGGCGCGTGGCCGGTACTCGCTCTCCCGTTCAGTGCCGGCGAACAGGGTGACGACGGGCGTGCGCACCGCGTCGGCGAGATGGGCACCGCCCGAGTTGTTGGTGACGACGACCGCCGCGCCGCGCAGGAGCGCGGCCAGCGCCGGGACGTCCAGGACCCCGGTGAGGCCCCGCCCCGCCGGGCCGGCAGCGGCGACGACCCGGTCGACCAGGGCGGTCTCGGCGCCCGTGCCGGCGGCGAGGACCCGCAGGCCCGCGCCCGCGAGCAGGCCGGCGACCCGGGCGAACGGTCGGCGCCGTAGCGGCGGGCCGAACAGCTCGCCCCGGGCAGCAGCACCGCGTAAGGGCCGGGTTCCGTCAGCGGCCGGACCCTCGCGACGGCCTCGCCTGGCACGGCCAGCCGGGGGTGGGATGCCGGGGCGGGGATGCCGAAGCGGCGCAGCAGCAGCAGCGCCCGGTCGACCTGGTGGATACCGCCGGGCAGGTCGTCCACCCAGTGGGTGAGCAGCGACCCGCCGAACTCCCGCGAGGCGCCAACCCGGGTCGGGATCCCGGCGAGGGCGCAGACGAAGGCGGCCGGCCACGGCGACTGGGAGAACGAGGTGAACAGGACCGCGACGTCGTAGCGGCGCCGCGCCAGCGTCTCGACCAGCCGGGTCTGCTCGGCCGGGTCGACGGGTCGGCCGCCGGTGTCCTGCCAGCACACCGATGCCACGACCGCGTCATCGACGCAGTCAAGCAGGGGCAGCACGGCCGCCCCGCCGGGTGAGGTCAGCACGTCGAGGCGGGCCCCGGGCGCCGCGGCCCGCAGCGCCCGCAGCGCCGGGGACAGCAGCACGACGTCCCCGAGATTGTCCGGACGGACCGCCAGGACGTGGCGGGCGGCCGCGAGGTCCAGCGGACCCGCACGGCCCGCCGCCGGGTGGGACGCGACTTCGTTCACGGGAGGCTCCGGGACGGTCGGGAACGGTCGAGACGGTCAGGGACGGCTTCTCCCCCGCCCCGTGCCCGGAGGGTGGGCAACAAAACTGCTACTCTCCGCGAGGAACGTTCTCTCCGTGAAAACCACGCCGGGCGAGAACCACGCCGATCGCCTCGGCCTCGAGGGCCCAGGGGGCTGCCCGGCAGGCGGTGACCGCTCCGGCGAGCGGGTACGGCCTTCTCCATGCCGCGAGCAGCCATCCCCCGGATCGCCTTCGTCTGCGGCAACCTCGTCACCGCCGAGGACGGCGTCGCCGACTACACCATCCGGCTCGCCGAGACACTGCGCCACGACATCGATCCCGTCCTGATCACCTCGGGGCGGGTCGAGGGCGACCTCGGCCCCACCCGGGTGGTCACGCTGGAACGTGGGTGGGGTCCGGCCGGGATCGCCGCCACCGCAACGGCGCTGCGGCGCCTGCGGCCCGACCTCGTCCACCTCCAGTTCGCACCCTCGGCGTTCGGGTTCTCCCCGGCGGTCGGGCTGCTGCCCCCGCTGGCGGGCCGGCGCGTCCCCTGGGTGACCACCCTGCACGAGTACGGCTGGTGGGCATGGCCGTCCTGGCTGCCGGCGGCCCTGTGGCGACGGCCGGAACGGCACGGCTGGTGGGACCGGGAGACCCTGACGCTCGTGCCCCACTCGCGCGCCCTGGTGGTGACCAATCCCGAGCACGCCGCCGCGGTACGCACCCGCTTCGGCCGCCAGGCGCAACTGGTCCCCGTCGCCGCGAACATCCCCCGGGCACGAAGCACCGCCCGCACCGCCAGTCTGTCCTCCGACGCCGGCTCATCCCCCGGCGCCGACCCATCCCCCGGCGTCAGCCCGGGACAGGCGGCCCGGTCCCGGCTACGCGGCCGGCTCGGCACCGGCCCCGACGCCGAGGTGGCAGTCTTCTTCGGCTTCGTCCACCCGGTGAAAGGCGTGCGGTATCTCCTCGAAGCCGTCGCCGAGCTGCACGCCGACCATCCCGACCTGCATCTCGCCGTCGTCGGCGGGTTCACCTCCCTGGCGCTGCCCGACGCCGAGGCGGCGGCCTTCCGCCGCGAGCTCGAAGGGCACGCCCGTGCCGTCGGCGTCGCGGACCGGGTGACGTTCACCGGACATCTGCCGGCCGAAGAGGTTTCGGACATCCTGGCCGGGGCGGACGTCTGCGTGCTGCCGTTCACCGCCGGGGTGACGACGAAGAGCGGGGCGCTGGCGGCCGCGCTGTCCCACGGCCTGCCGACAGTGGTAACGGTCGCGGACCCGCCGGATCCGGCCCTCGTCGACGGCCGGACGGCGATCGTGGCCAAACCCGTGCGGGACCCGGCCGCGCTGGCCCGTGAGCTGCGCCGGCTGCTGGGCAACCCGGCGCTGCGGGCGGCCGTGTCCGCTGGCGGCCGCAACCTCGTCGCCGACCGGTCCTGGCCGTCCGTCGGGGCCGCGCACGCCCGCCTCTACCGGTGTCTGATCGGTCCCCGATGACCGTCGACGATCCCCCTCCCCGCCCACCCAGATCCCGCCCATCCAGAGGGATAAAATGGACACAAAACCCTCTGGAAAGGCAAGGAAGCCGAGACCAAGGAACGTCGGTGGCCGGCGAGTGGACGGATCCGGCCCGGGCGGAGCCGCACGAGATCCTCTTCGTCGAGCTGCTCGGCGGGTTCGGCGATCTGCTGATCGCCCTGCCAGCGATCCACGCACTGGCGGACAGCCATCCGAATGCCCGGATCCGCGTCCTCACCTTCGCGCCGGCCGGCGAGCTGCTGACCCACGACGACCGGATCACCGAGGTCGTGCAGGTGACCGATCACCGCGCGCAGGCCGTCCGCGAGGCTGTCGTCCGCGCGGTAAGCCGGCCGCGGGCGGACCTGGTCGTGACGACGACCCGGCACAGCGGCGTGCCGGCCGCGATCGAGGCCGGGCGACCGCGGCATACCGGACGGCCGAGGCACGTCGTGACGGACCTCTGGCGGCGGCCGGACCCCGCCGAACCGATCGGGTCCCGGTTCGTCCGGCTCCTCACCGAAGACGGCTGGATCCGGCCCGGCCCCGGCCATCCGGACGGCGCCGACGCCCGTGGCGGTGGCGGTGGCCGTGGTAGCGCCCATGGGCGGGTCGCGCTGACCGCGGCGGAGGTCGCCGAGGGTGAACGCATCCTCGGCGCACTCGACAGCACCACGCCCGACAGCACCACACCCGGCCGCCCGGCTCCGGTGCTGCTGGTACCCGACGCCGGAATGGCCGTCAAACGGTGGCCGGCACGGCGGTGGACCGATCTCGCCCGGCTGCTCGCGGCGCGCGGGCATCCGGTCCTGCAGCCACACGCGTCCGGGGCCGGGGACGGCCGTGCCCAGGGTGCCCATAGCCTCCCCGCTGCCGCTGCGGGGGTTCGCGGGGCTGTGCGCGGC
>NZ_CDWTNB010000252.1:0-4554 GCF_977947065.1 Frankia sp. CgJB1 | reverse complement strand
AACATAACCGTACCGAGGCAATCACAGGGGAACCCCAAACACAGATCAAATGATCAACTTATTTAATGACGATTCCCAGAGCACCTACGAGGAGGCTTGTTCCGCAACCTTCAGTACAGATGATCCAGATCATTCCTCGTCGCCCCCAGGTGGTCCTTGCGTGATTGTCCGGATGGTTCGGGGGCCGGTCAGATCGGGCGGTGGGGCAGGCGTCCGCTCAGCGGCACAACAGAGCGTTGCCTGGGTGTTCTAGATACCGCGGTGTTTTAGATATCGAGGTCGACGTAAAGGGCGGCATGATCGGAGGCGGCCTGTCCGGCTCGGGTGATCTTGGGGTGGATCGCCCACTGGGCGGATGGGTGTTTGTTGTCGGGGTCGCCCCACAGGCCGGTGCGGACGATCTGCCCGCCGGTCATCCGGTCGGCGAGGTCGGGGGAGAGCAGGATGTAGTCGAGTCGGTTGCGGGCGGTGCAGGACTGGAAGGTACCGGGTCGGGGACCGGTGTCGAATCCGGCCCGGCTGGCGGCGTCCACGAGTGGGCTGTCGGGGCCGAGGAGGGGTTCGAGGCTGGGGAACGCGGGCGGGGATGGCTTGTTGAGGTCACCGACGACGGCGATGTATCGGGCGCCGGCGTCGCGGAGCGCGGTGTAGATTTCCGCCACCCGGTGGGCCTGCCGGCGGCGTAGCGGGTCGGGGTTTCCGGAGGTCCAAGACTGGCTTTTCAAATGGTTCGGCAGCACCCAGACGGTGTTGCCGGCGGGGGTGTGCAGTTCGTAGGCGGGGCAGTCGCGGCTGAACAGCGGCCGGTCGGGGCGGGCCGGGTCGGGGTCGTCGACGTGGCTGACGATCGAGCCGATCGTGTGGCCGGGTTTGGCCAGCAGGCCGACGTCGATGCCGCGGGGGTCGTTGCCGTCGATGAGCATCACGTGGGCGTACAGGCCGGCGAGCAGACTGGTGTTGAACCGGACCAGCGCCGGACGGTTTTCGGTTTCGATCACGGCGAGAACGTCGGCGTTGATGTCCGTGATGACCTGGGCGGTGGAGCGGATCCCGGTCTCGTTGACGGGGCCGGTGACCAGTTCGACCCAGCCGATCCAATCCTGCCGTCCGGCTGCGTCGATCACAGCGTCCTTACCGGGGGGTTGGGTGAGGAAGTTCCCGCGGTTCTCGCGAAGCCGGGCCCACCGCGGCTGTGGATCCCGGCTGAGCTGCAGCCGACCCTCGCCGGTGCGGGTCAGGATCTCCATCGTTTCCAGGTCGGCGAGCATGTCGGTCTTGTCCTGAAAGGTATAGACCTCGTGCTGGGCGAGGGTGGTGAACCGGTCGAATGCGGCTAGGACCGGTCGGCCTTCGTCCCAGGTGGGCAGATTCATCGCCCGGACCCGTTCGAACAGGTTTTCCACGTTGAACGACGCCAGTCGCACCGGCCACCCCCACAGCACCGTCGTGTTGGCTCTGCTGCACAGCGTGGCAATCTGAGGGGCTACTGTCGACCCATCGGCAGGTGAATCTTTCGTGATCTTGATGGTCCACGCGTGGCCGTGCTTGTAGTAGTTCTCTTGATCTTGCATCGATCAAGATCATAGTATGGATGGGTAAGGCTCAAGTGGTACTGATATGACTCGGAATTGATCTTCGGAAGGGATCGGGCCTCCGGCCTGGGCCTATGCTCCCGCGATAGGACTCGAACCTATAACCTGCCGGTTAACAGCCGGCTGCTCTGCCAATTGAGCTACGCGGGATCGGGTGCCGTGCACCTGCCATGCACCTGACGTCGTCAGCCTACCTGAGGTTCGGGCGGTCTTGGACGTGGGGTAGGAATCAACCCGACGACACAACGTCAAGCGGCCGGCGGCCATCCGCCTGCACGTCCCTCGGTCTCCTGGGAGGCAACATGCGTATCAGGCCCAGCGTCATCCTGGCCCTCGGTCTCGGATACGTCCTCGGCGCCCGGGCCGGCCGGGAGCACTACGACGCCATCATGCGGCAGGTCCGTGACCTCCAGGAGCGCCCGGAGGTCCAGAGCGCGGCGGGACTCGTCTCCGCGCAGGCGGCCACCTTCTACCAGAAGGCCCGGGACCTGCTTGGCGCCCACGCCGGGCAGTCCGCGACCAGGCTGTTTACTCCCCTCGGCTCGCACAGCTCCAACGGTGTCGGATCCAACGGCGTCGGCTCGGTCGGTGCCCGCTGATCGGGGCACCCTCGCGCCGGAGACCCCGGAGGCCACCGATGAGCGGTCCCGGCGGGACATGCCGATGAGGCAGGCGAGGCCGAACGGGCCGGGACGACCGCACGCCTCCGGTCATCCCGAGACTCCGGACGGCGCACCGTCCGCCCTCGCCGGTCTTGTGGACCTGTTGGGCCGGCGCTTCGCCCTCGCCGTCTACTGGAACCTGCGCGGGACGGCCCCGCCGTTCCGCGCGCTTGTGGCGCGGCTCGAGGCGCCGCAGGCCCAGGTGACCCAACGCCTACGGGAGCTGCGCGAGGCCGGCCTCGTCGAGGTGAACGAGGCCGGCGAGTACCGGCTGACCGCGCACGGCCGTCGCCTGCAGGGAGTGCTGGAACCGCTGGCGGCCTGGGCGGACGAGTGGTCCGGGCTGAGCCCGCGCCAGCGCACGCCCCGAGGATCAGCTACCCAGGGTCACGGTGAGCCCTAAGTCCGGTGGACTCCCGCTTGATGGCAACATCCTGACACCGCGGGATGGTCACTCTCGAGAGGCATTTCGTGACAGCAAGATCACAGCTTGTCTTGAGCTCGTTTTAAGGATCTCTTAGGCCCGGTGGGGTGTGCTGGTCCTTGTCGACCGCCCGGCCGCCCGGGTGGCTGGCGAACTGGAGCAGCCTCACCCACCAGAGGTAACCCCGGCTTCTGCTGGGTCTCCCCAGCCCGGTCGCGGCCCGTCCCAGCCGCGACCCGGGCTCAGCCCTGCCCGCCGCGCGAAGCCGCCACGGACCGGCGTGCGCGCGAGGCCGTCGTGGACCGGCGTGAGGTCAGCCGCCGGTGAGCCGTTCTCGCGCTTCGGCGAGCCGCCGCAGGGTGGTCTCCCGGCCGAGCACCTCCAGCGACTCGAACAGGGGCAGTCCCACGTTCCGCCCGGTCACGGCGACCCGCACCGGTGCCTGCGCCTTGCCGAGCTTGAGACCGTGCCGCTCGCCGACCTCGGTAAGTCCGGCCTTCAGCGTCTCGGCTTCCCATTCGATCTTGTCGTAGAGGTCGTGGACGTCGGCGAGCAGTTCCGCCGCCGGCCCCTTCATCGCCTTGGCCCAGGCCGCGTCGTCGATTGGTACCTCCGGCAGGAAGAGGAAGTCGACCATCGGCACGATCTCCGACAGCACGGAGACCCTGCTCTGCGCCAGGGGGGCGAGGGCGGCGAACGCGTCCGCGCCGAACGCGGCCGGCTCCCACGGCGCGGCCGGTGCCGAGAGCCAGGGCCGGACCGCCTCGATGAACTCCTCGACGCTCAGCCGCCGGATGTACTCACCGTTGAACGCCTTGAGCTTCTTCTCGTCGAAGAACGCCGGCGACGGCTTCACGTCGGCAAGGTCGAAGGTGGACTCGATCGTCTCCCAGGGCACGATCTCGTCCTCGCCGGGCGGGGCCCAACCGAGCAGCATCAGGTAGTTCTTCATGGCGGCGGGCAGGTATCCCTCGTCCCGGTAGGACTCGAGCGCCACCTTGTCGCGCCGCTTCGACAGCTTCTGGCGTTTCTCGTTGACGATCACCGGGACGTGCGCCCACACCGGCGGCGCACCCGCGCCGAGCGCTGCCCAGAGCAGCTGCTGCTTCGGGGTGTTCGACAGGTGTTCCTCACCCCGGATGACGTGGGTGATCCCCATCTCCAGGTCGTCGACGACGTTGGCGAGCAGGAACACCGCCGACCCGTCGGCCCGCGCGACCACGAAGTCCTCGATGGTGTCGTTCGGGAACTCCGGCGTGCCGCGGATGAGGTCCTCGACGATCGTCACGCCGTCGTCCGGCGTGCGAAAGCGCAGCGCCCGGCCGGGACCCGGGGTGAGCCCGCGGTCCCGGCAGAATCCGTCGTAGCCGCGCTGCGCGTTGCCGGTACGTTCCGCCAAGGCCTCGCGCGTGCAGTCGCAGTAGTAGGCGAGACCTTCGGAGTGCAGCCGCTCGGCCGCGGCCCGGTGCCGGTCGGCGCGCGACGACTGCAGCACCGGACCCTCGTACCCGCCGGGGCTGATGCCGAGCCAGTCCAGCGCGCTGATGATGCCGTCGGTCCACTCCGGCCGGTTGCGGGACGCGTCGGTGTCCTCGATGCGCAGCACGAAGTCGCCGCCGGCGCGCCGCGCGACCAGCCAGTTGAACAGCGCCGACCGCGCCCCACCCACATGGAAGATGCCGGTGGGAGATGGCGCGAATCGAACCCGTACCCGCCCAGATCCCATGCCGCGCAGCGTACAGCGGATCTCGACGGGCGAACCGGGCGTGGGCCGATGGTGACCGGCCGCGGAATCGGTCTCCCGGGCGGCCGGCCACGCCCCCGTTCAGCCGAGGAGGTCGAGGAGGTCGAGGGGGGTGGTGGGTTGGTGGGGGGT
>NZ_CDWTNB010000251.1:0-4655 GCF_977947065.1 Frankia sp. CgJB1 | reverse complement strand
GCGCTGGTCACCGCCGAGCGGACCCTGACCTACGGTGAGCTCGCGGCGGCGGCCGACGCCTTCGGGCGCCGGCTGGCCAGGCGCGGCGCCCGGCCCGGTTCCATTGTCGGGATCGCGCTGCCCCGCTCGGTCGACCTGGTCGTCGCGCTCGCCGGCGCCGCCCGGGCCGGCGCCGCCTACCTCCCGATCGACCCCGACTACCCGGCGGACCGGATCGCGTTCATGATCGAGGACGGGGCCCCGTCGGTGCTGGTCACCACGAGAGCGCTCGCCGCGCGGCTGCGGGTCGCGCCCGGGACGCGGCTCGTCCTGATCGACGAGCCCGAGCCCGAGCCCGAGGCCGACGCCGAGCCCGACGCCGAGGCCGACGCCGGCGCCGCGGCGGTGCCGGCCGCTGGATCGTGGCCGCCCGCCGTCGACGCGGACAGCCCGGTCTACGTGATCTACACGTCGGGTTCGACCGGCCGGCCGAAGGGCGTCCTGGTCGGCCACCGGTCCCTGGCGAACTTCCTGTCGTCGTTCGCCGAGACCGTGGGTATCGGGCCAGCCGACCGGGTCCTGGCCGCGACCACGCTGGGCTTCGACCCGAGCACGGTCGAACTGCTCGCCCCGCTGACCGTCGGCGCCTCGATCCATCTCGTCGAGGGCGGGGCGGCCCGCGACCCCTCGGAGCTGGCCCGGCTGCTGACCGCGGGCGCGGTGACGCTGGCCCAGACGACCCCATCGCGCTGGCGATCCATCCTTGACGCGGCTGCTGGGCCCTACCCGCGGGTGCGGGTCCTGTGCGGCGGCGAACCGCTGCCGGCCGACCTCGCCCGCGAGCTCACCGCCCGCGCGGAGAGCCTGACCAATCTGTACGGGCCGACCGAGACGACGGTCTGGGCGACGACCGGCCCGGTGCGAAGCGCCGACCGTGGGCGGCCGACGGTCGGCCGCCCACTGCGCAACACCCGGGCCTACGTGCTGGACGGCGCTCTCATGCCGGTACCGCCGGGCGTCGTCGGCGAGCTGTACCTTGCCGGCGCGGGCGTCGCCCACGGCTACCTGGCTCGGCCGGCGCTGGGTGCGTCCCGTTACGTCGCCAGCCCGTTCGGGACCGGCGAGCGGATGTACCGGACCGGCGACCTCGCCCGGTGGACGGCTAGCGGCGAGCTGGTCCTGGCCGGCCGCTCGGACGATCAGGTCAAGGTCCGCGGCTTTCGGGTCGAGCCGGGTGAGATCGAGGCGGTGCTCGACCGCCACCCGGCGGTCGCCCGCTGCGCCGTGGTCGTCCGCGAGGACGGGCCGGCCGGCCGGGCGCTGGTCGCCTACGTCATCCCAGCCGGGGCGGCAGCGGACGAAGCCGGCAGCGGGGCGCTCGCGGCGGCGCTGCGCGCCCACGTGGCGGCGGCGCTGCCCGACTACATGGTGCCGGCGGCCTTCGTAGCGCTGCCCGCGTTGCCCACTACCCCCGGCGGGAAGCTGGATCGCCGCGCGCTGCCCGCGCCCGATTTCCGGGCGGCGGCTCGGTCCGGCCGGGCTCTGCCTGCTCGGGCTCCGGCCACCCGGACCGAGGAGGTCCTGCGGGACGTCTTCGCGGCCGTGCTCGGCCAGCCCGACGTCGGCGTCGACGACTCGTTCTTCCAGCGGGGCGGCGACAGCATCCTGGCTTTCGCCGTGGTCACCCGGGCGGCTGCCGCCGGCGTGACGGTCGAGCTGGCCGACGTGTTCGCCGCGCCGACCGTCGCCGGCCTGGCCGCAGCGGCGGACGCCTCGGCCCCCGCGAACCAGGCGCTTTCAGAGCAGGCGCCTTCAGACCAGACGCCCGTGGGCTTGGCGCCCGTGGGCTTGGCCCCGGTCGACCCGGCGGACCTGGCCCGCTGGCGGGAGCGGCTGCCCGGCCTGACCGAGGTCTGGCCGCTGTCGCCGTCGCAGGCGGGGATGCTGTTCCACCGCCTCGTCGACGGGGACGACACGCCGGACGTCTACGTCATCCAGTTCGTCCTCGACCTGCGCGGCGACGCCGACGTCCTCGACCCTGAACGCCTGCGCGCGGCGTCGCGGGAGCTCGTCGCCCGGCACGACCTCCTGCGCGCCGCCGTCCTGGCCGACGGCGCCGCCCCGGCCCAGGCCATCCTGGACCGGGCCGAACCGGAGTGGACGATCGTCGACCTCTCCAGCTGGCCGGCCGCCGAGCGGTTGGCCGAGGCCGAGCGGCTGGTCGTGGCCGACCGGGCGGCGCGCTTCGATCTGACCACGCCGCCGCTCATCCGGTTCCTGTGGGTCCGCACCGGAGCGGACAGCGCCCGGCTGGCGGTCTGCGCCCACCACGTCATCCTGGACGGCTGGTCGCTGCCGCTGGTGCTGCGGGAACTGTTCACGCTGGCCGCCGATGCCGATGCCGATGCAGCCCCGCCGCCCCGGCCGCCCGCCGTCCGCTCGTACTCGGACTACCTGTGCTGGCTGCGGGCCCAGGATCGGGACGCCGCCCGCGCGGCCTGGCGGACCGAGCTGGCCGGCCTCGAGGGGCCGACCCTACTGGCCGCCGGCGGCGGCCACCGCGCCACGCCGGCGAGCGAGACGACCCCGAGCCCGGCCGCCGTCGACCGCGAGGCCAGCCCCGAGCTGGCCGCCCGCCTGGCCACGCTCGGGCGCGAGCGGGGACTGACGCTGAGTACCGTCCTGCGGGCGGCCCACGCGGTCCTGCTGGCCCGGGCAGCCGGCCGCGACGACGTCGTGTTCGGGGCGGCGACCGCCGGCCGGCCGGCGGCGCTGACCGGGGTCGAGGCCATGATCGGCCTGTTCGTCACCACCATCCCGGTTCGGGCCACCGTGACCGCCGGGGGGACGTTCGCCGCGCTGATGGCCGAGCTCCAGGCGGCCCAGGGCCGGCTGTTCGCCCACGAGCACCTCGGCCTGGCCGACATCCAGGCGCTGGCCGGCCAGGGGGATGCCTTCGACACCCTGCTCGTCCTGGAGTCCTACCCGTTCGCGGCGGCCACGCTGATCCCGCCGGGCGGCCCAAGGCTGGCCGCCGTCGACGGCCACGACGCCACCCACTACGCGCTGACCATCCGGGTGATCCCCGGCGACCGGTTGCGGCTCACCTTTGGCTACCAGCGCGGCGTCCTCGACGACGCGACCGTCGCCGGCCTGGCCGACCGGATGCTCGCGCTGCTCGAGGAGATCGCCACCGATCCCGACCGGCCGATCGGCGCCGTCGCCGCCCTGCCCACGGCCGAGCGGAGCCGGGCCGCCTTCCTCCCGCCGCCGCCGGCACCTGGGTGGGGCGCCGGCGCCACCCTGCCCGAGCTGTTCGAGGCCCAGGCCCACCGGACCCCGGACGCGGTCGCGCTGCGCTGGCGCGACGCCGAGCTCACCTACGCCGAGCTGGACGCGCGGGCCAACCGGCTCGCCCGCCTGCTCGCGGGGCGGGGCGTCGGCCCGGAGTCGGTCGTGGCGGTCGCGCTGCCCAGGTCGGCCGACCTGGTCGTGACGTTGCTGGCCGTCCTCAAGGCCGGCGGCGCGTACCTGCCGGTCGATCCGGCCTACCCGGCCGACCGGATCGCGTTCATGCTGCGCGACGCCGCGCCGGTCTGCGCGGTGACCACCATCGAGACCCGCGCGGCGCTGCCGGCCCGGGCGGGCGTGCCCCTGATCGCGCTGGACGACCCGCTGGTCGGGGCGGCGCTGGCCGAAGCGCCGGCCACCCCGCCGGACGGGGCGGGGCGGGCGCGCCCGGACAACCTCGCCTACGTCATCTACACCTCCGGCTCAACCGGCCGCCCGAAGGGCGCGCTGATCCCGCACCGCAACGTGGTGCGCCTGTTCGCCGACACCCGGGATCTCTTCCGCTTCGACGCCTCCGACGTCTGGACGCTATTCCACTCGGTGTCGTTCGACTTCTCGGTGTGGGAGCTGTGGGGGCCGCTGCTGCACGGCGGCCGGCTCGTCGTGGTCGACCACGACGTCTCCCGCTCGCCCGAGCAGTTCCTCGACCTGCTGCGGCGGGAGTCCGTCACCGTCCTCAACCAGACGCCGTCGGCCTTCGGCGCGCTGCGGGCGGCCGAGCAGGAGGCCGGACGGTCTGACCTCAGCCTCCGTCTGGTGATCTTCGGTGGCGAGGCGCTCGAGCTCGGCCGACTGGCCCCCTGGTACGAGCGCCACCCGGACGGCGCACCGACTTTGGTCAACATGTACGGGATCACCGAGACCACGGTGCACGTCACGTACCTGCCGCTGGACCGGGCCGGCGCGGCCGATGCCGCCGCCGACCGCCGGAGCGTGATCGGCGAGCCGCTGCGCGGCCTGCGCGCACGGCTCCTCGACCGCCACCTCGCCCCGGTCCCGCCGGGCGTCCCGGGGGAGATCTACGTCAGCGGCGTCCAGCTCGCGCGGGGCTACCTGGGCCGCTCCGGCCTGACCGCCACCCGGTTCGTGGCCGACCCCTACGGCGAAGACGGCGACCGGATGTACCGCACCGGCGACCTGGCCCGGCTGGGCCCGGACGGCTCGCTGGAGTATCTGGGCCGGGCCGACGACCAGGTCAAGATCCGCGGTTTCCGGATCGAGCCGGGCGAGATCGAGGCGGTCCTGGCCGCCGATCCGGCGGTGGAGCGGGCCGTGGTCGTCGCCGGGGAGGACAGCGCCGGCCGGCGCCGGCTGGTCGCCTACGT
>NZ_CDWTNB010000250.1:0-4659 GCF_977947065.1 Frankia sp. CgJB1 | reverse complement strand
GCTGGCCACCGGCCGCCACGGGCGGGGCCTGCTGCTGGTCCGCGACGGCGCGCTGCACGTCGGCGTCCGCCCGATCCCGCTGCGCGGCGACCCGCCGGCGCTGACCCACCCGACCGGGCTGCTGTCGGTCGAGGCGCTGCCTGCCCTGGTGCTCGACGCCGGCGCGGACGGCGGCACCGAGCCCGCCCGCCGCGACCAGTGGCTGGTCCGGCTGCGCGGCCGCCCCGACATCCGGCCCGGCGACGTGGTCACCTTCGACCCGCCGCCCGGGTGAGGGCACGGTGCAGCCCAACCTGGCCTCCGCGCTGCTGGGCGCCTTCGCGGCGCCGCTGACCGGCCTGCTCGGAGAGGGCACCGGCGCTCGCGGGTACGTGACCGGGATCACCCACACGCTCAGCCGCTCGGCCGGCTTCCTCACCGAGCTCACCTTGGTCGGCCTGGCCGCCGGCGAGGACGGCTGGGACCGGCGTACTACCCCGGCCACGGCCGGCGCGGTGACCGGCGACGGCGCCCCGCCCACCGACCATCCCGACCCGGTCGTCGCGCTGCGCGCACAGCTGGAGGACGGCATCCAGCGCCGGCTGGCCACCCTGGAGGTCGCCGAGGTGGGTGAGGTCCGGGCGCACCGCCCGGCCGCGCAGGGGGGATGCCGCCGCGCAGCGGGTCACCCTGTGGCAGGGCACCACGCCGGCGTCCGACGGCGCCGGGCACGGTGCCGTCCGGCTGCCGGTCGACCGGGCAACTCCGCTGGAGAAGACGAACGTGCCGTACGCGACGCCGTTCGCCTGGGGCCGCTACGGGCTGGTGGTGCCGCGCTACCCCGGCACCCGGGTGGTATCGGTGCATCGGCACGGGCAGCCGGACGACCCGGTCGACGTCGGCGCGGTGTGGCCGGACGGTGCGGGGCCCGACGCCCAGGCCGGCGACTGGTGGCTGTCGCTGCCAGCGGAGGTCCCGCCGGGGGAACGTGCCTCGCTGCCCGCGGCGGCCACCCCGGTCCCACCGTCCGGCAAGGCCACCAACGACCTGGTGGACGCCGACGGCCACCGGGTGATCGAGGTCGGCAACCTGCGGCTGCGGATCGGCCCCGATGGCCTGGCCCCGGCCGGCACCAGGCCGACGCCCGCGCCGGACAAGGTCGTGCTGTCGGTGGAGCACTCCGACGGGACCACCCTGCTCGAGTTCACCGACTCCGGTGACGTCCGGCTAGTCGCGAAGGGCACGCTGACCCTCGCCGCGGCCAGCGTGGTCATCAAGGCCACCCAGCAGGACGTCGAGATGTCCGGCAAGAACGTCAAGGTCAGCGTCGACGAGCAGATGAAGGTGGAATGAGGATGCCGGCAGTGATCACGATCGGGGCCACGGTGGCCTGCTCGCTGCAGGGCCAGGTGGTCGTCGCCAACTCCGGTCCGGTGAAGCTCCTGGTGGGCGGCGAACCGGTGGCGCTGCAGTCCGGGGTGTCGAGCTGGACCGTGCAGCCGGGCTCCTGCACGGCCACCAACCCGGCCGGCGGCAGTCCCTCGCCCTGCACCTCGGTTGCCGCGCCGGCCGCGGGGGTGGCGACCAAGCTCGTGGTCGGCGGCGTTCCCGTGCTGCTGGAGACGCTGTCGGCGCCCAGCGTCGGGTCGGCGGTGTCGCCGCCCGCGCATGCGGTCAGCGTGCAGCGCACCTCCACCACCACGCTGCAGGCGGTCTGAATGGCAGCACGGGACCCCCGGGCCCAGGACGGCCCCGAGGCATCCGCCCTGCGGCGGCGGGTGCTCGGCTGGGGCCTGGCCAGCGAGCCGACCCAGCCGGGCCTGGAGCTCGGGCGCGACCTGGTGCTGCGGCCGGCGCCGGGCCGGGGTCGAGACCTCGGCGTCGTCGAGGGCTTACCGAACCTGGTGCAGGCGTTGGAGATCGCGCTGACCACCGGGCTGGGCGACGACGTCTTCAACACCGGGTTCGGCTTCGACGGCCTGCGGATGCTGGCCGGCGACGTCGACCCGCTGCTGGTCCGGGAGGGGGTCCGGGTGGCTGTGGTGGACACCCTGCGACGCGATCCGCGGGTCCGCCGGATCATCGACGTGACCCTGGTGGACGAGCGCGGCGAGCCAGGTCAACCGGGCGACGTGGGCTCGCGGCGCACCGCCTCGGTGCGCGCCACGTTCGAGGCGGCCAGCGGCGACCCCCTGGCACTGTCCGTCGACGGGGTGGTGCCGGGTGTCTAACCCGACGCCGCCGGACCTGCCGCCGGACCTGCCGCCCGTCGATGTCGTCGCCGTGGACGCCGCGGTGCTGCGGGCCACCGGCAGCGACGACGTCGGGGTGACGGCCGGCGGGTTCGTGCCCAAGCCGTTCACCCGGATCCTGGCCGAGAAGTTGGCCCTGGCCCGCGGCATCCTCGGCGAGGACATCGACCTCACCTCGGCGTCCGTGCTGCGCAAGATCCTGGAGATCTCCGCCCTGGAGGATGCCCGCACCTGGGCGGCGCTGGGCGCCATGTTCGACAACAACAGCTTCATCGCCACCGCCACCGGCGAGGCGCTGTCCCTGCTGGGGGCGGAGGTCGGGCTGGCGCGGCCGTTCGGCGAGGCCCGCGGGCGGGTCACCCTGCAGCTGAACGGGACGCTCCCGGCCGACGTCGCCGAGGTGCGCATCCCGGCCGGGGCCCGGATGCTCACCCCCGGCGGGCACGACGCCGCCACCGCCGAGCAGGTGGTGCTGACCAGCGCCCAGCGGGTCGCCGAGGTGGCGGTAAGCGCCTTCCAGCCGGGGCCGGAGGGCAACCTGGACCCGCTGGTGTCCACCGTGACCGGCACCTTCCCGCAGCGGCTGGAGCGATGGAACCTGCTCGACCCCGCGCTGGCCGGCTACGCCGCCCTGGTGGCGCGCACCGACGGGCAGGTGACGGTCGGGATCACGCACAGTGCGCCGCTGACCGGAGGCACCCTGCGCTGGCCGGACGACCGCTACCGGGCGCTGCTGCTGCGGGCGCCGCGCTCGGTCTGGAGTGCGGACGCCGTGCAGGTCGCGGTGTCCCTGGTGCCCGGTGTCCGGCAGGTGCAGGTGCGCGACGGCCTGGGCGGCCTGGACCTGAACCAGTCGGTGTTCGGCACGCTGAGCTTCCTGGACGGGGTGTTCTCCACCGAGCGGGACATCACCAACCCCTTCTACCTGACCGTGCTGGTGGCCGAGACCCCGGTGGCGATCTGGGCCGGCCCGGGCGGGGTGCGGGAGGCCGTGCTGGCGGCGATCGAGGACGTCCGCCCGATGGGGATCTTCCCGTCGGTGGAGCGCGGCGACGCGGTGTCGGTGTCGCTGTCCGCGGACATCCTGGTGCGCGACGTGCCGTTGCCCAGTGGTGGCACCCAGGTGGTCAACGCCTCCCCGGCCGCCCAGGAGCTCAAGCGCCGGCTGTCGGAGCAGGTGCGCGGGTACGTCATGGGGCTGTCCTTCGGCGAGCCGGTGCGGGCGGCCGAGGTGAGCTACGCGCTGATGAGCGTTCCCGGCGTGCAGGACGTGCGCGACCTGGCCCTGCTGCGTTGGCCCGGGGGCCTGGACGACGCCGGGGTCCCGGGGGGCGGGGGCACGGTCCGGCTGGGCCCCGGCGAGAACGTCGTGGTGGGGCCGACCAGCATCCCGACCTACGTGGAACAGCTCGACGAGCTGCGGATCGCGACCCGATGACCCCGCACGACCCGATGACGGTCGCGGACCCGGACGGCCCGCGGTCGGCGTCCTTCGTCAACCTCGCCGACCACCTCACGGGGGTGCTGTCGGCCGGTGCCGCGCACGAGTCCTTCCCGCTGGACGACACCGGCACCGTCCGGCTGACCTGGGACCGCGAGCCGCTGGTGCTGCTCACCCTGGAGCGTGACCTGGAGCTCGACGAGCTGGCCGTCGAGGTCGGCCTGCCCGGGCCGGAGTCGGACGGCTCGGGCAGGCCGCAGGTCACGATCCCGGTCCGGTACGCGCCGTTCAGCGAGCGGGGGGCGATGCTGCCGGTGTGGCCGTTCGTCTTCGCACCGGCGTTCGACCTGTTGGCGCTGCAGGTCAAGGCGCGGTGGGTAACCGCCGGCGGGCCGGCCACCCCGGTTGCGCCGCGCGAGCTGCTCGCCCTGCTGTCGGTCACCCTGGTGCAGGGCACGATGGGCCGGCTGCTGTACCTGATCGGTGCCGAGAAGGTCCGGCTGCGGTGCGCGGCACGGGAGGTCAGCGCGTCCCGGGCGGTGGCCAACGCCCGCCGCGCGGCCCTGGACCGGCACGGCGCCGACCTCGGGGCGGCGCGGTTCGGTGACCGGTTGCTCGGCCGGAGCGGGCTGCCGCCGCAGGTGTTCACCGGTCCCCGGACCGAGCCAACCGGGTTGGAGAACGACGAGGACTACCGCCGCCGGCTGCTGGCGCTGCGCGCCTTCTCGATGCCGACGCCGGCCGGCGTCGCCGAGGCCGTCAACGGCAGCGGCGGCCCGCAGGACAGACCGCGCGGATGGCTGGGCGAGCTCGGCGCGATCCGCCGGGTGCGGATCGTCGAGCAGGTGCGGCCGTACTCGGTCGGGCTGCTGCTGATGTCGGCGTCGCCTGCCGGCGAGGCGGCCGCGCGCGCCGCCCGGCTGGCGTTCCTGGCCCAGGTGCGGCGGGAACGGCTGGTGCTGCCGGCGTCGACCCCGGCCACCGACG
>NZ_CDWTNB010000249.1:0-4770 GCF_977947065.1 Frankia sp. CgJB1 | reverse complement strand
TCCCCTAGTCGACGCTGCCCGGCGTAACGCTAAGGTCACCGGGGTGATGACTTCGCACCCCACCACCCTGTTGGATCTAGATGCGATCACTGCGAAGGGATGGGCCGACCGCAGCGATTTCCCGGATGTCGAGTTCGACCGCGCGGAGCGCTTCTACACTGCGATGCGCGTTCATGACGAGCGTCTGCAGGCTGTGCGCGCGAAGGCCTCGATGCTCATCGAGCAGTGGACCGGCCGTTGTCCGTGCGATGTCGGCTCGTTCGGTACCAGGCTGAACTTGGAGACCTCCGATCTGGACCTGGGGATCGGCTATCCGGTCGAGCAGCGCGCCGCGTTGATGACAGCACTCGAAGGGCACGCCCCTTTCATCGGCGAGCGCAACACCCGGTTCTCGACGACCCGGCTAGTGTTCGCCTTCACTATGGACGGCGTGGAGATTGACCTGAGCGCGCTGACCGTCGAAGACTTCAGCGTGGCCTGCCGGATGCTCGATCAGATCGAGCAGGCGATGACCTATTCGGAGCGGGTCTGCCACACCTGGGTCAAGCATCTGCTGCGGGAAGCCAGCCGGCTGGAGGACTACGCAGTCTGGAAGCTGGTCACGTATGCCAGGTTCTGCCCGGAGTTTAACTGGGTGCCGATCCCGGAGAAGACTGTCACCTGAATGGTAGGGGCGACCATCGGGGTCAGGTCCCGCAGGCGTCCGCCGCGTTGATCAGCCGCCAGCCCGTCGTGGCCGCCCACCGTCGGTGTTCACGGCGGAGAAAATCGGCGTGTGGGCCGGTCATCTGGCCGCTCAGGTCGTGGACGACGGCCGCCATCCAATCCTGAAGGAGCGCGAAACGCGCGTCGAGGGCGCTGGCGATCCGCGTGGACAATGCCTGCCCACCGTCGGGGTTCTCCGGCTGTGCCTCGATAGCGGCGATCATGTCGCCAAGCACGGCAAACGCGGCGTCCTTCACTACGACCCGTGCCTGCCGCACGCTGGCGCGGACAGGTCCGTCGAGGAGCTTCTCCAGTGACTTGAGAACGTAATCGAAGGCGAAGGTGCGGTCGACCCATCGCTGGGCCCAGTCGGCGGCGACACCGATACGCCGGTCAGCGTAGCGCGCCTCGACCCGGCCCATCGACGGCGTCACCGTCCCGGTCAGCCCCGCTTGGCGGGCTCGGCGGGTGTACGCGGAGCCGATCAAACATTCCATGCCGACCAGGAGGTAGGAGACTCCGTGGTACAGGGGATGACCGGTGGTGGCTTCGGCGGCGAACGCATCGTTACGGACAGCCCGTACGATCTCGGCCGGGGACAGGTGTGGTTGCGGGCGCAGCAGTAGGTCTGTGCGTTTCTGGAAGGCGTGGGTGGCCCGGAGTTCTTCCAGGCTCATCAGCGGGTCGAAGGTGATGTAAGGATTCGGAATGAAATAACTTGTTCACTTCGGGGTCCTCGCGAGCCCGTGACCTGCGAAGACGCATATTGGCTTGCATTAATTACTTCATTACAAATTCTAAGTGAAGCGGGTCGGGACCCCCAGCGCTGACAGGGTGCGGATGCCGAGCACGTTCTGCTCGGCAGTGGTCTGTTTCGCGAAGCGCACCAGAATGCTGTCCACCCCGGACTCCACGCCGAACAGCATGCGTCGAAGTCCGCGGTTGAGGAGGGTACGCCACATCGCAGCACGCTCGGCGTGCCAGTCCAGGTCACGGTCCGGGCAGACAACCTGGTCGATCCGACAACTCGACTCCCAGGCAAAGCCGGCCTCCTGCAGCAGCCGGGCGATATTCAGCGCCCGCGTTGCCGCGTCGGCGTCGCGGCCGAGGAACTCCTCATCGACCAGGTACAGCACCCGGGCGATGTTCGGATGTCGGGTAAAGACCGCGCGCATCTCGGTGAGCAGCCACGGAAGGTGGTCGAGGCCCGCGCCGGACCAGGAGCCCTTGTGGCCGCGGGGGCAGAACGAGCAGTACGAGGTGCAGCCCCGGCTGGTCTCCAGTTGGGCGACACCGTGATGGGTGAAGGTCGCCGGGAGGAGGTCGAGTTCGGGTACGACGTCCGTCGTGGTGTCGCGAGTCACTGGTGTGCTGGAACGACGCCGGCTGATGCCGAGCGCGCCGCGGCGGCGTGCACCGGTGTAGCCGAGGGCGGGTATCTGTTCCTGGTCGCAGTCCCCGTGCCAGTACCCGAGAATGGCTTCGATGGTGGCCTCGCCGGCAGCCCGGGCGATCAGCAGCTGTGGGTAGCGTTCGAGCAGCAGAGATTCGTTGCGGGCGGTGAGGCTGCCTCCGACAACGACGATCGGCGGTTCGGCCAGGGCATGGACGGCGTCCAGGAAGCAGATCAGGAGATCGTGCTGGCCGAAGGTCGCGGAGATACCGAGAATGTCCACCTTGCCGGCAGTGGCGTGCGCGATGAGATCGTCGAGGCTGGGACCGAGTTGCATGTCGGCCAGCGTCACCCTGCCGAGCAGGGTCGACCGCGCGGCGCGCGCGACGGTGCTGATACCAAGCGGAAACCTGGGTAGTGGGAAATTCTCCGGGTGGTACAGGGCGGCCAGCAGCGTGACCGGCCGCGACAGACGAACGACTCCCGCCTCGTCGAGACGGGCCGGTGACAACCACGAATCCGGTTTCTCGAGGCTCAGATGCCGTGTGGTCCAGGTTGGCCAGCGGCGGCTGCGGTGAGGCTGGCCGGACAAATCCGCCACGACCCACGTCCCATCCGCTCGCTCCAAGAAAACCAGCCGGCGATCCAGGCTGCCGGTTACTCGCACACGGCCGTCAGCCCGGCCGGCCAACCATGCGGCGAGGACAGCGGGATCGAGAAGGAGGTCATGGGCATCGTCTACGCCTACCCCCTCATGCCGGCTGTGATGCGCGTCGGCCAGGAGAAGGGCGGCACCGAAACGCTGGATCAGGGCCGTGTCAGAAACTTTCATACCGCATCCCCTCTCGCGTGACGAACAACACGAGAAGGGTGACGTTCCTGCTGGCGTAGCTCCAGATCATGAGCTTGCTAGAAACTCGTCGCATGCCGCTGCGACCGACGATGACAAGTTCCTACAAAGTTTCGACAAATTGTCAGGCCAGTTCTGACAATTGTCAGGTCAGCAAGGTGAGCGCGGCGGCATGGTAAACGGCCTGAACGGTGGGGATCGTGTCGAGTCGGATACGTTCGTCCGCGGCGTGCAGGTTCTCGTAGCTGACGCCGAAGCCCGCGGTGGCAGGGATGCCCACCCCCGCCAGGTAGTTCCCTATGTTCGACGGGCCGGCCACCTTGGGTCTGGTCTGCAAGCCAAGCTGAGCTGCGGCGTCGAGGATCGCGGCTGGCAGCGGTGCCGTGTCCTCCATTGCGTAGGGAGGCCAGCAGGTCTCGAGAAGGATGTCCGTGGCCCGGGTGTGCGGCCACCCCGCGTCCAGCGCAGCAGCACTTGCCCGTAGCAGTGCCTCGCCTGCCGCGGCATCGAAAGCTGGGGTCAGCCGTAGGTCGACGCTGACGGTGCACAGGTCCGGGGTCACCGACCAGCTCTGTCCTCCGCTGATCTCGGTGACCGTGACCTTCCCGCCGGTGGGGAAACGCGCCTCAGGAGCGGGCAGCGGTGCGGCGGCGAGGCGGGCGACGAGGTCAGCGGCCTTGACAATGGCGTTCGGAGTGCATGCCGACCCGCCGGAATGGCTCGCCACCCCGTGGACAAGCAGGCGGGCACGCAGCACGCCCCGCCCACCGACGACCACATGCTCGGCGCCCGGATAGCCGATCATCACGCCGAGGGTGTCCGCCGAGGTGTCTTCGAGGCTGGCGACGAAAGCGCGGGCGCCCCCGAAGCCGCCGGTATGCTCGTCGGCGTCCAAGAGCAGGGTGACGCCGCCGTGGAGCTGGTCAGCGCCGACGGCGAGCCGAAGGAGGAGATGGCAGAAGATAGCCGCACCCACCTTCGAATCTGCAGCCCCTCGGCCCCACATCCACCCGTCCACAACGGCGGCGCTGGTCGGCGGATAAGTCCAGGCATCCTCGTCCCCGAACGGGGCGGTGTCCACGCAGGCATCCAGCACCAGCCGAGGACCGGGCTGACCTCCGACCACCTCGGAGACGACCCCGACTAGCTCACCACACGAGTCGTGCAGCCGGCGTACAGGAAGTCGGCGGCCACGAAGCCATCCCGCTGCGCCTTCCAACACCGGGCCGGTCGGATCCAGCCCGCCACGGCTGGGCACTCTCACCAGGTCCGCGGTCAAAGCCACGACCGATCGCTGGTCTGCCTCCGCCGCCCGCAGCAGCGCACGTATCTCACCTGACATGCTGGGATCATCTCTCCCGCAGGACCGGCAGGGCCTCGACCGCCTCCACAGTCTCAATCCTCCTACTGGCTGCGTAGCACTGCCGAACATGATCCACCAGCCGCGCCGCCGGCTGCGCTCCGAGCAGAACACCGGAGTCGAACGCCTCGGCCGACGTCAGCGAGGGAATCGGCGTGACCGCGGCCTGTTCCGACACGCACAGAAAGCGCTCTGGCTGCGCCGTCTGATCTGTGATAAAGCCCAGATGCAACGTCTTGTAGCCATGACCACGATCGGCTGGGTTCCGCAGGGTCAGCAGCCGTAACAGGTGATCTTTCAGTACCTGCCGGTGCGGAGGACCGAACAGTACCCGATAGTGCACCAGTGCAGGCCGGTCGGCCAACGCCGCTTCAATAGCGTCCAGATAGGCCCGATCGCGTGATCGCGACCCGGTCACCAGCAGAACCTCCTGCGCGGTGTCGACGACGCGGGTCATAGCCT